>NZ_JBIALO010000022.1:65483-106619 GCF_042873595.1 Streptomyces sp. NPDC004629
CCTGGACGGGCCGCCGCCGAAGCGGTAGCCGCCTTGGCAGGCCGGTCGCCGCCGGTCGCGGCCGGCTGCCGTCGCGGCACAGCCGTCCGCCCCGCGCCCGGTCGCCCGTTCCCACCGCCCGTTCCCGCCGCCCGCTCCCGCCGCCCGCTTCGGTCGGCGGCGAGCCGTCGGGGCTCGTTCGCGAGGCCCGAACGCGTGCCCCTGGACGGGCCGCTGCCGAAGGGGTAGCCGCCTTGGCAGGTCGGTCGCCGCCGGTCGCGGCCGGCCGCTGTCGTGGCACAGCCGTCCGCCCCGCGGCCGGTCATCCGCCTCGCCTGCTTCCGCCGCCCGTTCCGGTCGGCGGCGAGCCGTCGGGGCCGTTCGCGAGGCCCGAACACGTGCTGGAAAAAGACCTCAGGGGTCACCGAAGAGTGTCATTCGTCGCGCACCGGTGAGGGCGGTGGAAAACGGGCCATCTCCCCAGCGAGGCGGGCGAATGCCTCCTAGCGGACCCCCGCGTTCGGGGCTTGCGAAGATGTGCCAGAGTTGCCACGTCCGCCCTGTCAGCACGTACCGTACGGCAACACAGGTGGGACCAGGTGGGGCAGCGGGAAGGGGCAGCCGGTTTGACCACGCACGCACCGCAGGCGGCGCAGGCCGTCACCCTGCCCACGACGCTGGACGAGGCCGTGGCGGCGCTCACCGCCATGCCGGCCGCCGTCCCCGTGGCGGGCGGCACCGACCTCATGGCCGCCGTCAACTCCGGCCAGCTCAGACCCGCCGCCCTGGTGGGCCTCGGCCGGATCAGCGAGATCCGCGGCTGGCAGTACCAGGACGGCCACGCGCTCCTCGGCGCCGGACTCACGCACGCGCGCATGGGCCGCCCGGACTTCGCGGCCCTGATCCCGGCGCTCGCCGCCGCCGCGCGCGCCGCAGGCCCGCCGCACATCCGCAACGCGGGCACCCTGGGGGGCAACATCGCCTCGGCCGCGCCCACGGGCGACGCGCTGCCGGTCCTCGCCGCCCTGGAGGCGACGCTGGTGATCGCGGGCCCCCAGGGGGCGCGCCGGGAGGTCCCGGTCTCGCATCTGCTCGCCGGCGTGGAGATGCTCGGCGGCGGCGAACTCATCGGCTACGTACGCGTACCGCTGCTGCACGCCCCGCAGGTCTTCCTGAAGGCGACCGGACGCACGGGACCCGGCCGGGCCGCCGCTTCCGTGGCGCTCGTCCTCGACCCCGCCCGGCGCGGAGTGCGGTGCGCCGTGGGTGCCATAGCGCCGATGCCGCTCCGGCCCCTGGACGCCGAGCAATGGGTGGCCCGGCTCATCGACTGGGACAACGACCGCGCGATCGTGCCCGAGGCGCTGCAGGCCTTCGGGGAGTATGTCGCCGCGGCCTGCATCCCCGACCCGGCCCCGGGGCAGGACGGCTCCGTACCGCAGCTGCCGCCCGCCGTACTGCACCTGCGGCGCACCGTCGCCGCGCTGGCCCGACGAGCACTGGGGAGGGCGCTGTCGTGACCGACGACCAGCACGGAGAGAACCCGCCCCAGGAGGGCGGCCGCTGGGACCCGCTGCCCCAGGGCGACTACGACGACGGCGCCACCGCCTTCGTGAAGCTGCCCGAGGGAGGCATCGACGCGCTGCTGTCCTCGGACAGCCCGCTCGCCGCGCCCGGCCACGGCTATGTGCCGCCGCAGATAACGGCGGCCCCCGCCCAGGACGGCACCGACCCGGCGGGCACCGGCGGCTGGTCGATGCCGGCCGACGGCGCGCAGTGGCCCGACCCGAACGCCGTGCCCCAGCAGCCGGGCGCCGGCGACCGGTTCACGTACCCACCCGCGGCCACCCAGCACTGGACCTACGAGGAGCCGGCGGCGCCCGCCGCAGGACAGGACGTGACCGGGCAGTGGTCCATCCCCGTCGCCGGAGGTGACCTTCCGGACGAATCGGGCGAGTTCAGCGCGTCTTCCCTCGTCGAGCAGTGGGGCGGCACGCCGCCCGCCACCCTGCCCGGCGGCGCCCCCGCGCCCTGGGCCACGGAGACCGTGGGACAGCCCTGGGAACAGCAGGCGGCACCGCCGGGACAGCCGACCGCGCCCCCGCGCGCGGACGGGCGGCCGAACGGGGGCGCGCCGCACGCCGCTTGGCAGCGGTTCGCGCCCGCCGAGCCCTACCAGGACGCCCCGGCCGGACCGGGCGAGGCGGTCCCGGCCGCTGACGGCCCGGCAGACCACGCCCCCGCCGGCCACGGCCCGGCGGACCGCACCGCGTCGGGACACGGCACGGCCGGACACGGCACGGTGGTCCGGCCCGACGACGGCCACGAGCCCGTGGCCGAACACGCCGCCCCCCAGGCCCCGCCCGAGACCGACACGCCGGTCGCCCACGAGACCGCGCCCGTTGCCCACGAGACGACCGCGCCCGTCGCCCACGAGGCGAACGGGACCGCTGCCGACCCGGAGGCAGCCGGGCCTGCCGCGGACCAGGAGGCCGCCGGGAGCAGCGGGGCGCCGGGGGCCGCCGACGGCGACGAGGAGGGCCCTGAAGGGGCCGCTGAGCCCCCGGCAGGGCCCGAGGCGACCGACGACGCCGCGACCGGTCCGCACGGCGCGCAGCCGCCCGCCACGCCCGAAGGCCCCGCCGCCTTGGCCGAGGAGGCCGCGGACGCCCCGCCGCCCCCGCACGACGACCACCCCCTCGCCTCGTACGTCCTGCGCGTCAACGGCGCCGACCGCCCCGTCACCGACGCCTGGATCGGCGAGTCGCTGCTGTACGTGCTGCGCGAGCGGCTCGGGCTCGCCGGCGCCAAGGACGGCTGCTCCCAGGGCGAGTGCGGCGCCTGCAACGTCCAGGTGGACGGGCGCCTCGTCGCCTCCTGCCTGGTGCCCGCGGTCACCGCGGCCGGCAGCGAGGTCCGCACCGTCGAGGGCCTTGCCGTCGACGGGCGGCCCTCCGACGTCCAGCGGGCGCTCGCCAGACGCGGCGCCGTGCAGTGCGGATTCTGCGTCCCCGGCATGGCGATGACCGTGCACGACCTGCTGGAGGGCAACCCGGCGCCCACCGAACTGGAGGCACGCCAGGCCCTGTGCGGCAACCTGTGCCGCTGCTCCGGCTACCGGGGTGTCCTGGACGCCGTCAAGGAGGTCGTCGCCGAACGCGAATCGCACAGCGCGGCGGACGCCGAGCAGGACGCGGACGGGGCACGTATTCCGCACCAGGCGGGCCCGGGCGCCGGCGGCGTCCGCTCCTCGGCGTTCGAGGCGCAGCACGCGCCGGGACCGCACGACCAGCCCTACGGCCAGGACGGAGGCCAGGCGTGAGCAACGAAGCCGGCACCGCGACCACGGCGCCGGAGGCCGCCGACGCCCCCGAACAACTGCCGCACGGCCTCGGCGCGTCCCTGCCGTCGGCCGACGCCCGCGCCAAGACCGAGGGCACCTTCCCGTACGCGGCCGACCTGTGGGCCGAGGGCCTGCTGTGGGCGGCCGTGCTGCGCTCCCCGCACGCGCACGCGCGCATCGTCTCCATCGACACCACCCACGCGCGCGAGATGCCCGGCGTACGGGCCGTCATCACCCACGACGACGTGCCCGGCACCCCGCGGCACGGCCGGGGCACCGCCGACCGTCCGGTGTTCGCCTCCGAGGTCGTGCGGCACCACGGCGAGCCCATCGCGGCCGTCGCCGCCGACCACCCGGACACCGCGCGGATGGCCGCCGCCGCCGTCATCGTCGAGTACGAGACCCTTGACCCGGTCACCGACCCCGAGCAGGCGTTCGAGGCCGAACCCCTGCACCCCGACGGCAACCTGATCCGCCACATCCCGCTGCGCCACGGCGACCCGGACGCGGCCGGCGAGGTCGTCGTCGAGGGCCAGTACCGCATCGGCCGCCAGGACCCCGCGCCCATCGGCGCCGAGGCGGGCCTCGCCGTGCCCCGCCCCGACGGCGGCGTCGAACTGTATCTGGCCTCCACCGACCCGCACACCGACCGCAACACCGCCGCCGCCTGCTACGGCCTGTCCCCGGACCGGGTGAAGATCGTCGTCACCGGTGTCCCCGGGGCCACCGCCGACCGCGAGGACCAGGGCTTCCAGCTTCCGCTCGGCCTGCTCGCCCTGAAGACGGGCTGCCCGGTGAAGCTGACCGCGACCCGCGAGGAGTCCTTCCTGGGCCACGCCCACCGGCACCCCACGCTGCTGCGCTACCGCCACCACGCGGACGCCGAGGGCAGGCTGGTGAAGGTCGAGGCGCAGGTCCTGCTCGACGCGGGCGCGTACGCCGACACCTCCGCCGAGGCGCTGGCCGCAGCCGTCTCCTTCGCCTGCGGCCCCTACGTCGTGCCGAACGCCTTCATCGAGGGCTGGGCCGTGCGCACCAACAACCCGCCCTCCGGCCATGTGCGCGGCGAGGGCGCGATGCAGGTGTGCGCCGCCTACGAGGCGCAGATGGACAAACTCGCGAAGAAACTCGGTCTCGACCCGGCGGAGCTGCGCCTGCGCAACACGCTCGCCACCGGAGACGTGCTGCCCATCGGCCAGACGGTGACCTGTCCGGCACCGGTCGCCGAACTCCTCCAGGCGGTACGGGACTTCCCGCTCCCCGCGCTCCCCAAGGACACCCCCGAGGAGGACTGGCTGCTGCCCGGCGGCCCCGAGGGCGCGGGCGAGCCGGGCGCGGTGCGCCGGGGCGTCGGCTACGGCCTCGGCATGGTCCACATGCTCGGCGCTGAGGGCGCCGACGAGGTCTCCACGGCGACCGTCAAGGTCCAGGACGGGGTGGCGACCGTGCTGTGCGCGGCGGTGGAGACCGGCCAGGGCTTCACCATGCTCGCCCGGCAGATCGTCCAGGAGACCCTGGGCATCGACGAGGTCCACGTGGCTCCCGTCGACACCGACCAGCCCCCGGCCGGCGCGGGCTCCCGCGGCCGGCACACCTGGGTCTCCGGCGGAGCCGTGGAGCGCGCGGCGAAGATGGTCCGCACCCAGCTTCTACAGCCCCTGGCGCACAAGTTCGGGATGTCGACCGAACTGCTCCAGATCACCGACGGCAAGATCACCTCGTACGACGGTGTGCTGTCGACCACCGTCACGGAGGCGATGGACGGCAAGGAACTGTGGGCCACCGCCCAGTGCCGCCCGCACCCCACCGAGCCGCTGGACGCCTCCGGGCAGGGCGACGCCTTCGTGGGCCTCGCGTTCTGCGCCGTGCGCGCGGTGGTGGACGTCGACATCGAACTCGGTTCGGTGCGGGTCGTGGAGCTGGCCGTCGCCCAGGACGTGGGCCGCGTGCTCAACCCGGCGCAGCTGACCGCCCGGATCGAGGCGGGCGTCACCCAGGGCGTCGGCATCGCGCTCACCGAGAACCTGCGCACGCCCCGCGGCCTGGTCCGGCACCCCGACCTCACCGGGTACGCGCTGCCCACGGCCATGGACACACCGGACATCAAGATCGTCAAGCTGGTCGAGGAGCGGGACGTGGTCGCTCCGTTCGGCGCGAAGTCGGTCAGCGCGGTCCCGGTCGTCACCTCCCCGGCGGCCATCGCCTCCGCCGTACGCGCCGCGACCGGCCGACCGGTCAACCGCCTGCCGATCCGCCCGCAGGCCGCGGTGGTCACGGACCGGTGAGCACGCCCGGGGCGTCCCGGGGCACAGGTTGCGCGGGGCCGCGGTCCGTGACCGGGACGGTCGCCCCGGCGCCGTCCCATGGGGGGCTCCGGGGCGGGACGCTGTGAATGCTCGGCGGGTCAGGCGTTCTGGGCCTGTTGGGCGCGGGCGGCGACCATCGAGGCCAACTGCTCGAACTCCCTGGACCAGCCCGAGTCGTCGGGCACCGGCTGGTATTCCAGCTCGACGAGGACGGTGCCGACGCGGAGCAGGGCGACGGCCGTCGTCTCGTCGAGGTCGATGTTGTAGTGGGTGATCGCGGTGCGCTGGTCGCCGAGCTCCGGGAGGGAGATCTCCCTCGCCTTGTTGTTGTCGGCGACGCCCGACCGGGTCTCCTCGAAACCCTTCGCGGTCAGCGCCGTGCTGGAGCAGGACCACACCGTGAATTCGGCCCAGACCGTCCTCGTGCTGCCGTCGTTCCAGTTGTTCGTGCCGAAGCGCGCCTGGGCCCCTGAGCACCCGTTGCCCTCGTCCTCGCCGGCCGCGAGGGACCCGGATCTCTCCCAGCCGGAGGGCATGCTCGTCAGGTCCGGAACGACCCGCTTGACCTCGCTGACGTTCAGGGCCCGCACGGCATGGCGGGCACCGTCGTCCTGCGACGACTCGGGGGAGTCGTCGATCACGATCAGGTTTATGCCCCCGTACACGGCCAGCACGACCAGGCCCAGCAGCAGAGCGGCCACCAGGGCGACGACGGCCCGCCCGCCCCGGGTGTTGTTGATGGTCAGCGGGCCGAGGGCGATGGAACTGCGCGACACCTGGCTGCCGGTGATCAGCAGGCTGCCCGTGGCGTTGGTTCCCGGTGCGGTCAGCTGCACTTGCAACTGATGCCGCAGTTCCGGGTCCGCCTCGATCTCCTCCTGGACCACGGACCGGGCCGTGTCCTGTGCGGCCGGGTCCTCCGGGGCCCGGTTCAGCGTGTCCAGGGCCGCCCGGCCCCGCTCCGTTGAGACCAGCCGTGCGCGTAAGGCATCGGCGACCGCGGTTCCGGCGCTCTGGCCGACCGCGCCCGCCGCTCCGGTCGCCGTCGCGGCCATGACCGCGACGGCCATGGCCGCCAGTTCAGAACTCTCCATGCGCTTCCCCCGGTTCCGATGCACAGTGCCCTCAAGGCTCCGCGCCCGGATTTCAGTATCGCCATGCACGCGACATTCAGCGCTGGCATTCGGACACCTCCCCCGGGCGTGGACCAGCCACGCTCGGCGGCCCAGGACGGAACGTGCGAGGGCCGCACGGCGTCCTCTCCGGCGGGGCGTTGTCAGTGGGGACGCGTAGTGTGACGGTCAGTGGGGGACGGCCGCCTCGGACGCCGGACCGGCCGACCGGACGTGCCCCGCGCCAGGGAAGACCGGACCGAGCATGACGGCGTACGACCACGCAGGACGACGTACGACGGGAATCGCGGGGGAGCGATGAGCACGACCGACGCCATGGCCGCGGCGATCACGCTGACCGAGGCCGAGCTGGACCGCTACGTCACGCACGCGCCCACGCGCGGCCTGCTGACCGGCCCCGGACTGCCCGACGACAGCGACCTGTTGACCTTCGCGCCGCTGCGCACGACCGGCCTGCGCAGGCTCGCGGACGCCGTCGACGGCCCCGCCCGGCTGGCGGGCGAGCTGCGGGACCGGCTCGTGATAGGGGAACTCCTCGGCCCCGCGGGCATGGAGACGGAGTCGATCCTGCTCGACGGCAGCACCGGCGAGATCACCACCACCCACCTGCTCGCCCCGACGGACAGCCGTCCCCTCGCGCCCTCCCTGCACACGCTGTTGCGCTTCGCCGCGGTCACGGAGGAACTGGCCGGTCTGCGCGGCCGGTTCGCGCGCTACGCCGGCCGGTACGGCACCAAGACCGCCACCGAGGCATCCCGCCGGCTCCTCGCACTCTTCGAGGAGGGCACGGACGGCGCGGTGCCGCCGTACTGGAAGGCCGCCGCGCTGATCCGCCCGCTCTCCCTGGTCGCGGGTCCCGGCACCGCCCAGGGCCTCGCCCTGGACCTGCCCGGCCGGCTCCTGGACGAGGAGTTCGGGCCGGGCCGGGTGGCCCGCTTCGAGGAGGTCGACTTCCCCGCCGCGCTCACCCACGAGCCGACGCGCCGCTTCCTGCGCGAGACGGGGCTGCCCGAGGACGCGGTGCTCTTCCGCCTCGACACGGACGTACCGCTGCCGACGCTGACGGAGTACTACAGGGACGAGCGGCCCGAGTACCCTCTCGAAGCGCTCCCCGCGCATGCCGACCGTCTGATACGCCTCGGTCATCTGGTCGAGGACAACAGCCTGGTGGTCGACGGCGGCACGGGCGCGATCCTCAACTTCAGCGAGCCCGAGGCGGCGCTGTACCCCCTCAACACGGACATCTCCACCCTCGCCTACACCCTCTGGCTGCTGCACCACGAGCGCACGATCGACGAGCACCTGGGCCACGAACTGACCACGGAGGCATACGACCAGCTGGCCGTGACGATGATCCGGACCCTCACGTCGATCGACCCGACCCCGACGACATCGGACGCGGACTGGCACTACTGGACGGAACTCTTCCAGGACGAGGCGGGCGGCGTGCTCTGAAGGCAACGCAAGCCATGGCCAGGTAGGTGCTGGGTCAAGTGACCCTCCAGCACGCGAACTTGTGTTGCTGAAGACGGCTGAAGCCGGTGCTCCAGTTGCATGGAACGGGACATCTCAGGAGACCTACGGCCACTTCGGCCCCGACAACGTGCTGACTGGCCACACATTCGACATGCAGCACCCGGAAAGTCGAGCAGACTGGTTCGTCGACGGTAGGACTTTCCCGAGGTCGTAGAGTCCTGACGGGTCCGGCCGCCCTTGACCCCCCTGCACCGCAGATCCCCCGAGTCTCTACACTTTGCGTCCATGTCTTGGGACCCCCAACACGGCAACCGTACGTATGGCGCGAGCGGTCCCGATGGCGTGTACGCCGAGAACGGTGCATACCAGGACAGTGGCGACATGCAGGGCTTGCAGGTCATGTACGACCCGTACGGCGACGGGGCCCAGGCGTACGACGGACATGTGGATCCGGCGGCGGCGCACGGGTGGCATGAGTCGGCGGCCAACGGCCAGGGGGTTGCGCTCGACGGTGCATACCGCCACCGGCAAGGCGCACACGGCGACAGTCACGACACGTACCGGGGCAGCCACGACGCCCACGAGGGGGGCCAGGGCACTCAGGAGACCGACCATAGGGCCTACGGCACCGAGCATGAGCACATGCACGGAGGCGACGGATACGCTCACGGCGCCGACGACGACCAGAACGACGCCGGGCACGACGACGGCTCGGTCTTCGTCGATGTATCGGGCCGCCGCAGCCGGCTGATCCGCCGTGTGGGCCTCGCTGTCGCCGCGGTCTGCGTTGTCTTCATGGCCGCTGTCATCGCCGGATTCTTCAGTTCGGTGCCCTCTGGCGGCCCGCTGCCCTGGGGACAGGACCAGAAGCAGAAGCAGGGCCAGAGGCAGAAGCAGGACCAGAAGCAGGAGCAGGACGATGCGACGACGGCCACGGACCAGCCTGGCCCGACCGCCGAACCCACCGCCGATCCGTCCGCCACGTCTGGGAAGTCGTCTGGGGAGTCAGCGGCCCCGAGCCCATCGGTGAGCGCCTCCAGGACCGGTGGCGAGACCAAGGAACCCACCACCAGGGAGCCCACGACCGCAGCCGCCCCCACTACGGGCGCGCCGGGCAGGGGGAACTCCGGCACTTCCCCGGGCCGCGGCCAGGGATCGACCAAGGGACCCAGGTGAGCCGCCCGCAACGCAACACCGGTGCGTCCCGATCTGCCGGCCGTAATCGTTCCTCCCGCGCCAACCGCTCGGCCCGGTCGTCTGCGGTGACCCGCTCGACGCAGACGGCACCGCCTGCCAGAACCAACCGGCATGCCCTGCGGCGCGATCCCCGCGCCCACTGGCTGCTGCTTCTGCTCATTCTCGCGGTCGCCGCCACCGCGCTGTTGTTCGGCGGTTACGGGCGGCACGAGATAGCGCCCACCGCAGCCCCCGCCCATCACTGCACCGCCGCCCCCGCGACGATACGCACGGGCGGCCCCGTGTTGAGCGAGGCCGACGGAAAGCTGCACAGCGCGCACCTCCCAGCCCAGAGGGTCGCCCTGACCTACGACGGCGGCCCTGATCCCGCCTGGACCCCGGCTCTGCTCGACGTTCTGAAGAAGCACCACGTCAAGGCGACGTTCTTCCTCACCGGCACCCAGATGGCCGCCCATCCGGACCTCGTGCGCCGGATCCACGACGAGGGCCACCAGATCGGCTCGCACACCTACACCGACGCCAACCTCGCGCAGGTCTCGGCGACCCGCGCGCGGCTCGAACTCGCCATCACCCAGAACACCCTTGCCGGCGCCGCCGGCCTCGGCACCCGTCTGGCGCGGCTGCCGCACACCGGGGACATCGCGGCTCTGTGCGCCGACCAGTGGGCGGCCGGGCGGCGTGCGATCGACGACGGCTACATCCTGGTCGCCGCCGATGCCGCCGTTCGGAGCCCGAAGGAGGGTGAGATCCGCCAGTTCACCGGCTCGCCGGAGGCTGTTGATGCCACGGAGAGAATCTTGGCGTCCCCGCCGCACGGCGTGCGGTTCACGACGGTCGGGGCGGCACTTCGGACGCCTGGTGTCAACTACCCCGTCTCGGAGACCACCGCGGCGAAGGGCACCGCCGTCGTGTGGGTGCAGACCCTGTCCCGGGGCTTCGCCGACGCCATGACCTGGCTACTGGTGGCGGCGGGTGTGATCTCCCTGGGGCGCCTCGTGCTGCTCTTCACGGTCGCCCGGCTGCATGTGCGCCGCAGCCGCAGGAAACGGCGCCGCGGCAACCGGCTGCCGCGGGTCGATGAACCGGTCACCGTGATCGTGCCCGCGTACAACGAGGAGGCAGGCATCGAGGCGACCCTGCGTTCGCTGCTTGCCTCCACGTACCCGTACATCCAGATCATCGTGGTCGACGACGGATCGAGCGACCGCACCTTCGAAATCGCCGAGTCGGTCCGGGAGGAGGATCCGCGCGTGATGGTGGTGCGCCAGCCGAACGCGGGTAAGGCGGCCGCCCTCAACACCGGTCTTTCCTGGGCGCAGTTTGACATCGTGGTGGTGATCGACGGTGACACGGTCTTCGAGCCGGAGGCAATCCACAACCTGATCCAGCCGCTCGCCGACCCGCGCGTCGGCGCGGTCAGCGGCAACACGAAGGTCGGCAACCGGCAGGGCATACTGGGCCGTTGGCAGCACCTTGAGTACGTCATCGGCTTCAACCTCGACCGCCGGATGTTCGACGTACTCGAATGCATGCCGACCGTGCCGGGAGCGATCGGCGCCTTCCGCCGTCAGGCGCTGATGGGCGTCGGCGGAGTCAGCGAGGACACCCTCGCCGAGGACACCGATCTGACGATGGCGCTGTGCCGCGCGGGCTGGCGGGTGGTGTACGAGGAATCGGCGATCGCCTGGACGGAGGCGCCGTCCACCGTCCGGCAGCTCTGGAAGCAGCGTTACCGCTGGTGCTACGGCACTTTGCAGGCGATGTGGAAGCATCGCAGATCGCTGGTCGAGACGGGGCCGGCGGGCAAGTTGGGCCGCCGCGGACTGACCTATCTCGCGGTCTTCCAGATGCTGTTGCCGTTGCTCGCACCGCTCGTCGACGTCTTCGCTGTGTACGGGCTGCTGTTCCAGAGCGCCGCCCAGGCCGGGGCGGTGTGGCTCGGCTTCACGGCCGTGCAGGTGTTCAGTGCCCTCTACGCGCTCCGCCTCGACAAGGAGAAGTTCGAGCCGCTGTGGACCCTGCCGCTGCAGATCTTTGTCTATCGGCAACTGATGTACCTGGTGGTGGTGCAGTCGGTGGTCACGGCGCTGCTGGGCAGCAGGCTGCGCTGGCATCGGATGCAGCGCACCGGTTCGGCGACGGATACGCTGCAGCGGCAGCCGGCGTGAGGCCGCACGGCCGGGCCGGCGCAGCGACGTTCAGGACTTCCCCGAGCCGTCACCGGACCGGAGCAACTCTCCCACCGGCATGCGAGTCCCAGACCCTGAGACCTGTGTCTGACCTGGAAACGTGCTGGTCAGACGTACTACTGGAGGCCGTGGCGGGAATTGAACCCGCGTAACTCGCTTTGCAGGCGAGCCCCTGAACCACTCGGGCACACGGCCGTGTCGATGGGACGACCGTAGGGCGGGGCGGGGGAGGGGATCAAGGGGGACGCGGCGGCTGCAACGGGACTGCCATACGGCGTTCATGAAAGGGGGGTGCCACCCCGGGGAGACGTACGACCAAGGTCGCAGGCGGGGGGAGACCCGCGACAGGGGTCAATGTCGGTTGCGGGCCTTACGCTGGCCGTCATGACCGTCCATGAGCCGCGCGACACCGAGGTCGCAGCCGAACCCGCAGCCGAACCCGCAGGCAGACCCGACGAAGGAGTGCTGGGCCGAACGTACCGGGCGCTGAGCGTCGGGATCGTCTCGGTGGTGCTGCTGATCGCGTTCGAGGCGACCGCGGTGGGCACGGCGATGCCGGTGGCCGCGCGGGAGTTGGACGGGGTGTCCCTGTACGCGTTCGCGTTCTCCGGATACTTCACCACCAGCCTGTTCGGCATGGTGCTCGCGGGACAGTGGTCGGACCGGCGGGGGCCGCTGGGCGCGCTGACCACGGGGATCGGCTCCTTCGCGGTGGGGCTGGTGGTGGCCGGGGCCGCCGGTTCGATGTGGGTGTTCATCCTGGGGCGGGCCGTGCAGGGCCTGGGCGGCGGGCTGGTGATCGTCGCGCTGTACGTGGTCGTGGGCCGGGCCTACCCGGAGCGGTTGCGTCCCGCGATCATGGCGGCGTTCGCGGCCGGCTGGGTCGTCCCGTCGATCGTCGGCCCGCTCGCCGCCGGCGCGGTCACCGAGCACCTGGGCTGGCGGTGGGTGTTCCTGGCGATCCCGGTGCTGGTCGTGCTCCCGCTGGCGCTCGCGCTGCCGCAGATACGACGGCGCGCGGCCGGTCCCGTGGGCACCGACGCCCGGACGGACGGCACCGCGTCCGGCGGCAAGGCGTCCGGCTCCGTCGACCGGCGGCGCATCCGGTTCGCGTTCGCCGTCTCCCTGGGCGCCGGGCTGCTCCAGTTCGCCGCGCAGGACCTGCGCTGGATCTCCCTCGTCCCGGGGGCGGCGGGCGCGGCGCTGCTGGTGCCGGCCGTGCTCGGGCTGCTGCCCCGGGGCACCTACCGGGCGGCGCGCGGGCTGCCGTCCGTCGTGCTGCTGCGCGGTGTCGCCGCCGGGTCCTTCATCGCGGCCGAGTCGTTCGTGCCGCTGATGCTGGTGACCGAGCGGGGGCTGTCGCCGACGCTGGCCGGGTTCTCGCTGGCGGCGGGCGGCGGCACCTGGGCGCTGGGGTCCTGGGTGCAGTCCCGGCCGCGCGCCGAACCGTACCGGGAGCGGCTGATGACCGTCGGCATGGTGCTGACGGCGGCCGCGATCGCCGCCGCCCCCAGCGTGCTCGTGCCCGCCGTGCCGGCGTGGACCGTCGCCGTCGCCTGGGGATTCGGCTGCTTCGGGATGGGACTGGTGATCTCCTCCAGCAGTGTGCTCCTGCTGCGGCTGTCCGCCCCTGAGGAGGCGGGCGCCAACTCCGCCGCCCTCCAGATCTCCGACGGTCTGTCCAATGTCGTCCTGCTGGCGGGTGCGGGGGCCGCGTTCGCCGCGCTGGGGGGTGGCAGCATGGCGGCTTCCGCGGCCGAGACCGCCACCGGCGGCGCCGGCCACCCCGCCGCGTTCGCCGCGGTATTCCTGCCGATGGCCGCGGTGGCGTTGATCGGCGTCTGGGTGACGACGCGGCTGCGCACCCGCTGAGCGACCGCGGACGGACGCGGATGGGCATCCGCCCCGGCCCGTCGGCACGTGGGGCGCCGTCGGTGGGGTGGTGGGGCGCGTCGAGTCTCCTGCCCGACCCGGACAAGGATCAGGGATGAGCACGCCGTCAGACCAGAGCGGCAGTGTGGTGATCCGGTCCCGGGAGGTGTGGGACGCTCTGCGTCGTGGAGGGCACGCTCAACGAGGTTGCCCACCAGGTGAAGACGACCGGCAAGGACCACGGCAAGCAGTTCGAAGACCTCACGCAGCGGGTCCGGGTCCTGGAGGAGATGCGGTGGCGCGGCCGGCGCCGGCGCCGCGCTCGGCACCGTCGCCGGCATCGGCATCCAGTTGCTCACCCGCTGAACCACGAAGCCCCCTGTACGGCCACGGCCGTACGGGGGGCGTTTTCACGTCTGCGGTCATCAGCGCGGGCGCCACCCTAGGGCGAGAAGGTGTGAGCTGGCGGCTAGAAGTTCGGGGTATGCCTCTGCCATCCTCGCTGCTGTCAAGACCGATTGGAAGAGCGGCGTGTCCCGGAAGGGCTGGCCTGTGTTCCGTTCTGCCGCTGCGAGCATCGACCAGGCAGGACCTTCGATGCCGTGCACGCGAGTGTCCATGAACCCGGAAGCTGTGACCTCGTCGCACAGTTGTTCGCCGCTGTGGAAGTAGGCCGCCGTGAACGCCTTCTTCCCGTCATGGACCTGCGACTGCAGGATGCCACTGATGCTTGCCTTGACGGGCTCCTTGTGCAGGTGGGCGAATGCGGCGTGCTCGAACAAACTGCTGTACCGGTTGATGCCGGCGACCGCGAGCAGACCGCCGGGCCGCAGTACACGGTATGCCTCGGCCAGTGCCTGGTCGCGGTCATCGCGCTCGATCAGGTGGTACAGCGGGCCAAGCAGCAGCACGACATCAGCCGACTGGTCCGGGGCTGTAAGGGCCCGTGCGTCGCCCAGTTCGGCGCTGAGGCCCTGGGTCACAGCCTGGTCGATGTGCCGGGGGATCGGGTCGACCAGATGGACGTCGTAGCCGTCGTCGGCCAGCCAGCGCGCGTGGGCGCCCGGGCCGCCGCCTACATCGAGCACGCCGGCGGGTGCCGGCGGCAGGTGTCGGCGGAGCAGTTCTTGCGTCCGGATCATTTCCAGCTGGCCGTCGGCCGCCGTCACCAGCCGTTCGGCCTCCGTGATCTTGTGGGTGTAGAAGTCGTACACCTCTGACTGGAGCTGTGGTGTTGGCTCACGAGTCGGCATGGACGGCAGTATGGACGCCAGCAGGTGGACCAGTCCAGTGATCGGAAGTTGCATGCCCCAGCTGAAGTACGAGCAGATCGCCGAAGACCTCCGGACCCGCATTGCCAACGGCGAGTTCGGGCCCGGCGACCTGCTGCCGTCCGGGCGCGACCTTGCTGAGCAATGGGCTGTCTCCCGCGCGACCGTCGTCAAGGCGTACGACACCTTGAGGTCGGACGGGTTGGTCGTTGCCCGCCAGGGCTCTGGATTCACTGTCGTGGACACCCCGGTGGCCCGCCCGGCTGGCCACCGCCGTGCGGGATCTACCCGAATCGCCGGCGGCGCCCCGTACCGGCGCCTGGGCACCCCGGACCGGACCGCGCCGCCACCGCACGTGGCCGACGCCCTCGGGCTGAAGCCGGGAGTGGAGGCCCTGCGTCGGGTGCGTGTGGTGCTGCTCGATGACGGTGACGCCGGCACGCTGGTCACGGCCTGGTTTCCGCCGTCCGTCGCGGATGCAGCGCCGAGGTTGGCCGAAAGGGGCCCGATCCGGGAGGGGACCACGCACTACGTGCGCCGCGAGACGGGGCGTCGTCCCGTGGAGGGCATAGACACTCTGACGGTCCGTCTGGCGACAGCTGAAGAAGCCGAGATCCTTGGTATTGATCTGCCTGCGGCTGTCGCTGTCCTGCTGCACACCGCCATTGACCAGGATCATCGGCCGCTGGTGTGCGAGGAGGGCATTACCCCCGCAGCCGTCTTCGAGACCGTGGAGCGCTACCCGATGGAGTAGCTGTCCCCACATACCGGTTGACTGGACTGGTCCACCGGTCCACTCTCGTGGGTGCGCGGTGTTCGCCGCGCCTATACGCCTGGGTGGAGCCCAGCCAAGTGAAGGGCGCTCGGATGACCAACGACGACAGCCTTCGGGCTTTACCGCCTGTCGATGCTGGACCCGGGGTCCTTGTCCCCACATCCGCCGACCGGCAGCTGGCGACCGAGCACTGGTTGCTGGCGACGCTCGACGGCCCGTACCGCAACCGGGCCCGGCTGGAATGGCAGGAGCACGGAGTGGCCCTGCTGCCGCTCGGAACGCTCTTCTCAGCGGTCCGGCTCCCGGGGCGCCTGGTGGAGGCCGCGGCCGGCCACCCTTTGGCGCCCGCGGACGTGGACACGTACTTTGCCGAATCCCTTGATGGCGGCCCCGTCAACCACGACCCCCACGGACAGCGCTACTACGCGCTGGTGCCTGCCACCATGCCCGCGACATGGAAGAAGGAGGTCGACGACTGGCGGGTGGTGGACGTCGACTGCCTGGGGCGCGGTACCTATCTGGGCGTCCCCCGAGTAACTGCTACGCGCGGAGCGCAGGTCCGCGCGTCCTACTGGTCCGTTCCCATCGGCTCGGCCGCGCTGCTCTGCGCGCCGCTTACCGTCGCCCGGCTGATCGCTGGCGGGCGGCACCGGATGTCCCAGGAGCCGGAGGCATGACGCCGCCGCCCCGGTCCGCGGGTGGGACCGCGAGGCCGGAAGGCGTGCCACTGATCGGGGCCGGACGTCCTGGCCGACGACGGATGGTCGTTGTGCACCTGGTCACGCTGCTTCTGCTGGGCGGCGCGCTCGTCTGGGGCATCGCCAACTCCCACGGCTGACTGCCCCCAAGTGCAGGGTCTCCGGGCCCTGTGAGGAGTGAGGTATGTCTGGTTCGACGTTCTCCACCGTGCTCAAGACCTCTCCCCGCTACATCGACATCGCGGCCAACGCGCATGGGGAGGAGAAGGCGTTTTTAGCGCTGCAGGCGCTCAAGCGGTTACGCGACGGCAGTCCGCATCTGGTCGAGGTGGGGCCGGGGGGCGGATCGGCCGTCGCCTATCTGGCTTCACAGCTTGCCTCTGACGAACATCACGGCACCGGCGTCCGGCTCACGCTGGTCGAGGTGCCAGGCGTGGCATCGGGCTCACTCGTCGACGCCATGGACGAGTTCAACCGTGCGGGCGGCAGCTGCCAGTTGGTCACCGGCTTTGCCCAGGACATCGGGACGGTGCTCGGCGAGCCCGTCGACGTCATCAGCACATCCGCGCTGCTGCACGAGGTCTACTCCTACGGCGGCGGCTACAGCGGTCTGCACGCCGTGATGCGTACCCTGCCCACGGTGCTTCGGCCTTACGGCATGTTCGCCTACCGCGACGTGTACGCCGTCAAGGCGTCTTCCCTGCACGACCGTTCACTTCAGACCTACACGTCCCGGTCCTGGATCAAGTTCCTGCGCCTGTTCGTGCCGCAGTACCTGCGCGAGGGAACACACCCGTACCACTCCGCCGCCGACATGGTCGTCTGCCGGCAGAACTCCCGGATCGTCCCGACCGACCAGCTCGACGAGCGCACGGCCGTGGTCGTCACAGCACCCGTCGGCATCTTCCGGGAGGTGCAGCGCCACTACATCACCCTGCGGGGGACTGGATCGACGCGAAGCACGGCCACAAGCGGGTCCACTACGCCCTGACAGACACCGACTGGTTACCGGCCTCCCAGAAGTCCATGCTGCTCGCCCTCAGCGAGCGCTACCTGGACCATTTCACCGTGGACGGGGACGTCTTCGACGAGTGCACAGACGGGAAGGACGCGAGACGTACGCCTAATGACCCTCGACGGCCTGCTGGCCGCCGTCGCCGTCCACTCGACCGAGGCCGCACAGGACGAGCGCACCGTCTTGATGCCCGTTCGCGTGACCGATGTCCTCCGCCGGGACCGCGCGTACTACTTCGAAGTGGAGCGCAAGCGGCGGCTCCCCGACGACGGGGCCCGCCTGGTGCAGCAGCTGGTGGACCTCGGCTGGACAGCCTCCGAGCCACAGACCGAGACCGACACCTACTACAGCCGGCCCGACGTCGACTACATGCAGACCGTCGAGTGTCTGCGGGTACGCCGCCGCGGGAGCTTCGCAGAAGTCACCTACAAGCCACCGTCCACCGCGGCCACTCACAGCACGGACAGCGTGATCTCGAAGCCGGAGACCAACGTTCACCTCGCCACGGCAAGCCAGGCCGCGCAGGCCGACCAGCTGCTGCAGGCCATCGGCATGCGGCCCCTGGTCCGCGTGGAGGAGAACCGGACGCCGTACAGCCACGCGCTGCACCCGGGCGTCACGGTTGCCATCGACAAGGTCGCCGGCGCCGGCGCCTTCGTCGAGACAGAAGCCATCAGCGTGGACGCCGAAGCCGCAGCAGAGGCCGTCGAGCAGACGGAAAAGGATCTCCAGGTCACGGACTTGCCCACAGTGGACCTCCCGTACCGGGATCTCGTACTTCAGAGCGCCCAGGGGGTCTGAGTCCTCCGGTGCAGCACCCGCGTCGAGGTAGCGGTTAGCCCTGTCTGATCCGCTGCCCCGCGCACAGGCGGGGCCAATTCATGTCTTAATTCCGCTATGGGGACGGCGATGCCAGTGGCCGCGCGGGAGCTGGGCGGGGTGTCCCTGTACGTCCCTGTCTGTCGGTGGTGAGGTGCTGTCTGTGGGGTGGTGGGGGCGCGTCGAGTCTCCGCTCGTGCGGCGGTGTGGTGCTCCGGCCGCCCGTCGGCGGGTGGGGCACCGTCCGCCGGTGTGCGCGCAGGCGCAACCGCCGTGGCGCCGGGTGTCTCCTGTGACGTCTGTCCCACCCGCGGGCGACCCGGCCCGGTTCGCGCGTGGGTGGCCGTGGGGCGCCGGTAGGGTGGCCCGGTTGTCATACCCAGCCGAGCCGCCCGACCCTCACCCATGACCGCCGTGGCCGAACCGCTGTGCGCGGCCCACTGATTCGACCCTGTGCACCGGAGACCGTGACTACCGCCGCTTCCTCCCACCATCTTTCCCCCGCCTTCCCCGGCCGCGCTCCCTGGGGCACCGCCAGCAAACTGCGCGCGTGGCAGCAGGGGGCGTTGGAGAAGTACGTCCAGGAGCAGCCGCGTGACTTCCTCGCCGTCGCCACGCCCGGCGCCGGCAAGACGACCTTCGCGCTGACCCTGGCGTCCTGGCTGCTGCACCACCATGTCATCCAGCAGGTGACCGTGGTCGCGCCGACCGAGCACCTGAAGAAGCAGTGGGCGGAGGCGGCGGCGCGGATAGGGATCAAGCTGGACCCCGAGTACAGCGCGGGCCCGCTCGGCAAGGACTACGACGGGGTCGCCGTGACGTACGCCGGTGTCGGTGTGCGTCCGATGCTGCACCGCAACCGCGTCGAGCAGCGCAAGACCCTCGTGATCCTCGACGAGATCCACCACGCCGGCGACTCCAAGTCCTGGGGCGAGGCATGCCTGGAGGCGTTCGAGCCCGCCACGCGGCGGCTCGCGCTCACCGGCACCCCCTTCCGTTCCGACACCAACCCCATCCCCTTCGTCGCGTACGAGGAGGGGCAGGACGGAATCCGGCGGTCCGCCGCCGACTACACGTACGGCTACGGGTCCGCGCTGTCGGACGGGGTGGTGCGACCCGTCATCTTCCTCTCCTACAGCGGCAACATGCGCTGGCGCACCAAGGCCGGCGACGAGGTCGCCGCCCGGCTCGGCGAGCCCATGACGAAGGACGCCGTCAGCCAGGCCTGGCGCACCGCGCTCGACCCGCGCGGCGACTGGATGCCGAGCGTGCTGCGCGCCGCCGACCAGCGGCTCACCGAGGTCAGGAAGGCCATCCCGGATGCGGGCGCGCTGGTCATCGCCACCGACCAGGACTCGGCGCGCGCCTACGCCAAACTCATCCGGGAGATCACCGGCAGCCGTGCGACGGTCGTCCTGTCCGACGACATCGGCGCCTCCAAGAAGATCGACGAGTTCAGCGAGGGCACCGACCGCTGGATGGTCGCCGTCCGCATGGTGTCCGAGGGCGTCGACGTGCCCCGGCTCGCGGTCGGCGTGTACGCCACGACCATCTCCACGCCGCTCTTCTTCGCGCAGGCCGTCGGCCGGTTCGTGCGCTCCCGGCGGCGCGGCGAGACCGCCTCCGTCTTCCTGCCGACCATTCCCGACCTGCTCACCTTCGCCAACGAGATGGAGGTCGAGCGCGACCACGCACTCGACAAGCCGAAGAAGGAGGGCGAGGAGGACCCGTACGCCGAGTCCGAGAAGGAGATGGAGGAGGCGAACAAGGAGCAGGACGAGGACACCGGCGAGCAGGACATGCTGCCCTTCGAGGCGCTGGAGTCCGACGCCGTCTTCGACCGGGTGCTCTACGACGGTGCCGAGTTCGGCATGCAGGCCCACCCGGGCAGCGAGGAGGAACAGGACTATCTGGGCATTCCGGGCCTGTTGGAGCCCGACCAGGTGCAACTGCTGCTGCAGAAGCGGCAGGCACGGCAGATCGCGCACAGCCGCAAGAAACCGGACACCGAGGCCGACCTGCTCGAACTGCCCGCCGAGCGGCGGCCGGTGGTCAGCCACAAGGAGATGATGGAGCTGCGCAAGCAGCTCAACACGCTGGTCAGCGCGTACGTTCATCAAAGCGGCAAGCCGCATGGCGTGATCCACACCGAGCTGCGGCGGGTGTGCGGCGGGCCGCCGAGCGCCGAGGCGACGGCGGGGCAGCTGCGGCAGCGGATCGCCAAGGTGCAGGAGTGGGCCACGCGGATGCGGTGACACGGGCGTTTCGTGCGGGGAGCGTATCGGGACGAACACGGTTGGTTCATACCGGGAGCCGCCCGGATTCTGGACGGAGGCTTCCGCTCAGCGAACCGGCTTCGCTACTGTCCGGATACGCACACGCCCCGTGGCAGCGCCGCCGCGGAGCGCAGCCGTGAAGCGACTGGGCCCGGAGCCGCCGGGCCGTCCTGCCGATCGGCGGCCTCTGAAACGCCTCGCCGACGGGACTCGGTGACGCAACCGCCACCAGTGGGTCGCCGACCTCACCACCTAAGGAGTGGGCGTCGTGACCGCGGAGACCTCTCAGACGCTCGACAGGGGACTGCGGGTCCTCAAGCTGCTGGCCGACACGGACCACGGGCTGACCGTCACCGAGCTTTCCCATCGACTGGGCGTGAACCGGACCGTGGTGTACCGGCTGCTCGCCACGCTCGAACAGCATGCGCTCGTCCGGCGCGACCTGGGCGGGCGAGCCCGGGTCGGACTGGGCGTGCTGCGGCTCGGCCGGCAGGTGCATCCGCTGGTACGGGAGGCAGCGCTGCCCGCGCTGCGGTCGCTGGCCGAGGACATCGGGGCGACGGCCCATCTCACGCTGGTGGACGGCTCGGAGGCGCTGGCGGTCGCCGTCGTGGAGCCTACGTGGACGGACTATCACGTGGCCTACCGGGCGGGGTTCCGGCATCCGCTGGACCGCGGGGCCGCGGGCCGGGCGATCCTCGCGGCCCGGCAGGCGCCGCCCGCCGACCCCGGCTACACCCTGACCCAGGGCGGGTTGGAGGCCGGGGCCTGCGGGGCGGCGGCGCCCCTGGTCGGGGTGACCGGGGTGGAGGGCAGCGTCGGCGTGGTCATGCTGGCGGATTCCGTTCCGGAGCGGGTCGGTCCCCGGGTCCTGGACGCGGCCCGCGAGGTCGCCGAGGCTCTTCGTTGACGGGGCCTTCGGCGTGCGGCACCCTCGACCCGTACGGCCGGTGATCGGGTGCGGGTGCGTTGTGGCTTGTGGCGCAGTTCCCCGCGCCCCTGACGGGCGCGGTCCCCACTGGCGGTGCCGTCCGGCGGGGCGTTTGCCGTGGTGGGTGGGGTCGGGCGGGCGGTGGCCCGGTGGGCGGGTCGCGTTAGATTGACCCCGTGCTCTCTCGTCTCACGCGTCTCCAGGCCGTCGCCGTCTGTGCCCTGCCCGTCGCGGCACTGATCGCCACCGCGGTCTTCGTGCCGCTGCCGTTCTCGGTGGCGCAGCCCGGGATGACGGCGAACGTGCTCGGCGCGAACAGGGGCACCGAGGTGATCACGATCTCCGGTGCGCCGAGCCGGCGGACGAGCGGCGAGCTGCGGATGACGACCATCGAGGCCACCTCCCCGGACGCGGACGTCTCACTCGGCGACGTGATCGACAACTGGTTCCGCACGGACCGGGCGGTCATGCCGCGCGACTCGGTCTATCCGAGCGGGAACACCGTCAAGGAGATCGAGCGGCACAACGTCGAGCAGATGCAGCAGTCCCAGGACGCCGCCACCCGGGCCGCGCTGGGCTACCTCGACCTGACCGACAAGAACATCAAGGTCACATTGAAGCTCGCGGACGTCGGCGGCCCCAGCGCCGGCCTGCTGTTCTCCCTCGGGATCGTCAACAAGCTGGACGGCGACGGCAGCGGCGGCGACCTCACCGGCGGGCGCACCATCGCCGGCACGGGCACGATCGACACCGACGGGACCGTCGGCGCGGTGGGCGGCGTGGCCCTGAAGACACAGGCGGCCCGCCGGGACGGGGCGACGGTGTTCCTGGTGCCGAAGGCGGAGTGCGCCGACGCCAAGGCGGAACTGCCGAAGGGGCTGCGGCTGATCCCCGTCACCACGCTCAAGGGCGCGGTGGACTCCCTGGTCGCCCTGGAGAAGAACAAGCCCTCGGTCCCGAACTGCTAGGCGCTCCGCTGGCTGGGCCGCGCTGTGTCGTCGGTCGGCTGCGGCATCGTCGTGGCTGGTCGCGCAGTTCCCCGCGCCCCTTCGGGGCGCGGTCGTACCGCAACGAACTTCGCCGTGCTCCGCGCCCCCTTCAGGGCGCTGCCCGGTCCTGTGACGCCTGCTCCACCAGCGGGATGATCCGCAGCGGAACCGGGTTCTCCATGACGATCGCCGTGGCGGCCCGGACGATGCCCTCGAAGCCGACGACCCGGTCGATCACCCGCTGGAGATCGGCGTTCGAGCGGGCCACCAGACGGCACAGCATGTCCCCGGTCCCGGTGGTGGTGTGCAGCTCAAGCACCTCCGGCACGGACGCCAGGTGCGCCCGCACGTCGGGCCCTTGGCCCTGCCGGATCTCCAGCGTGGCGAAGGCGGTGACGGGATAGCCGAGGGCCGCCGGATCCACCTGCGGGCCGAAGCCGCGGATGACACCGTTCGACTGAAGCCGGTCCAGCCGCGCCTGCACGGTGCCCCGGGCGACACCCAGCCGGCGGGACATCTCCAGCACCCCGATCCGCGGCTCCCGCGCCAGCAGGACGATGATGCGCCCGTCCAGATGATCGATCGCCATCACGCCTCCCGCGGTGGTCATCATGTGCGGTGGTCAGCATGTACAGGAAGACCGCCGATACGGCCGTTCGGCCCTACAGACTGCCCAGTGGATACGCAAACTATTGCGCACCTTGCAGGCCGGAGCCAGGCTTCGGTCATGGCCGTAATCGACGCGAACACACACCACACTCCCGACACCGCACGGCAGGCCGACCCCTTCCCGGTCAAGGGAATGGACGCGGTCGTCTTCGCCGTGGGCAACGCCAAGCAGGCCGCGCACTACTACTCCACCGCCTTCGGCATGCGGCTGGTCGCCTACTCGGGACCGGAGAACGGCAGCCGCGAGACGGCGAGCTACGTCCTGGAGAACGGCTCCGCCCGCTTCGTGTTCACTTCCGTGATCAAGCCCGCAACCGACTGGGGCCGCTTCCTCGCGCAGCACGTGGCCGAGCACGGCGACGGCGTCATCGACCTCGCCATCGAGGTGCCGGACGCGCGCGCCGCCCACGCCTACGCCGTCGAGCACGGCGCCCGCTCCGTGACGGAGCCGTACGAACTGAAGGACGAGCACGGCACGGTCGTCCTCGCCGCGATCGCCACGTACGGCGAGACCCGGCACACCCTGGTGGAACGCTCCGGGTACGACGGGCCCTACCTGCCCGGTTACACCGCCGCCGACCCGATCGTCGAGCCCCCCGCCCAGCGGACCTTCCAGGCCGTCGACCACTGCGTCGGCAACGTCGAACTCGGCCGCATGAACGAGTGGGTCGGCTTCTACAACAAAGTCATGGGCTTCACGAACATGAAGGAGTTCGTGGGCGACGACATCGCGACCGAGTACAGCGCCCTGATGTCCAAGGTCGTGGCCGACGGCACGCTCAAGGTCAAGTTCCCGATCAACGAGCCCGCGCTCGCCAAGAAGAAGTCCCAGATCGACGAGTACCTGGAGTTCTACGGCGGCGCCGGCGTCCAGCACATCGCCCTCAGCACCAACGACATCGTGCAGACCGTCCGCACCATGCGCGCGGCCGGCGTCGAGTTCCTCGACACCCCCGACGCCTACTACGACACCCTCGGCGACTGGGTTGGCGACACCCGCGTCCCGGTCGACACCCTCCGTGAGCTGAAGATCCTCGCCGACCGAGACGAGGACGGCTATCTGCTGCAGATCTTCACCAAGCCGGTCCAGGACCGCCCGACCGTCTTCTTCGAGATCATCGAACGCCATGGCTCGATGGGCTTCGGCAAGGGCAACTTCAAGGCCCTGTTCGAGGCGATCGAGCGGGAGCAGGAGCGGCGCGGCAACCTCTAGCCCAATCCTCTAGCCCCGTTCGGCACAGGCCCGGGACGCGGGATTCGGGGGACCCCTCGGCGGCACCTCGCCGGGGGGTCCCCGAGGTGGGTCACCAGGCGGGGGCCGGGTCGTCCGGGGGATCGCCCAGGGACTGCAGGGCCCTTCTCGCCTCGGCCGCCCGGATCGGGGAGAAGTACGGGTTGACCTGCAGGGCCTCCTTGAGATGGCGGCGGGCGGAGGAGTACTCGCCCAGGTCGCGTTCGATCATGCCGCGGTGGAAGACGTACAGCGCGCTGCGCACCCCGCCGCCCTTCGTCTTGTCCGTCGCCTTCTCCGCGTACTCCAGCGCCTCCTCCGGGTCCCCGGACCGGTACAGCGCCCAGCCCAGCGCGTCCGCCACCTCGATCCCCGGCTGCCGTTCCCACTCGTCGCGCAGCCGCCGCACCGCCTCCTGCGGGTCGCCGTGGTCCGCCTCGTACTGCCCGATGACCAGGTCGTCGTCGACCCCGCCCGCGAGGTCCCGGTCCGCCCGCTGCCGCAGCAGGTCGTACTGTGCCCGCGCCTCCGGCAGCATGCCCAGCGACTCGTACAGTTCGCCCAGTTCCAGCACGTACTGCGGGGACGGCTGACCCGCCAGCGCGAGGACATAGGTGTCCACGGCCTGTGCCGTGCGGCCCAGCGCGGCCAGTGCCCGCCCCTGCCCGGCGAGCGCGGCCCGCTGGTCCGGGTCCAGCCGGACGGCCGCCTCGAAGTGCCGCAGCGCGTCCTCCCGGTCCCCGCGCTCCCACGCCAGCTGCCCGGCCCGCTCCAGGTAGGCGGCCTGTTCGGCGGGGGTAGCGGCGGTCGCCGCGGCGTCCGCGACCTGTGCCGCCGCGTCCTCCCGCCAGCCCCGGTCGCGGTAGACGGCGGAGGCCCGCGCCATCACCGCCGGGCGTTCGGCGGGCGAGGTGCGCAGTTCCATCAGCTTGTCCAGCGTGCCGCGGGCCGCCGCGTAGTCACCGAGTCCGGTGTAGGCCTCGATCAGCAGCGCGTACGTCGTCCAGCGCGTGGGCTGGAGCGTCAGCGCCTGCTCGCCCTGCCGCTTGGCCTCGCCGAAGTCCCGCCGGGCGTTGGCCAGCGCCGCCAGCCCCTCCAGTGCCTGCGCGTTGGCCGTCGGCTGCTCCCGCAGCGAGGCCTGCAGCGCGTTCTCGGCCCTCGGGAAGTTCCCGGCGTCCGCGGTTCTGCGTCCGCGCTCCACATAGGCCGTGCCCAGCACCGCCCACGCCTGTGCGTCCCGCGGGTGCGTCCGCAGATACAGCTCCCGGTCCCTGATGAGTGCCGTCAGGCCGGGCAGCGCGGCGGGCACCCCGGCGGTCACCGTCGTGAGCGGCGGCGGGCCCGGCGCGGGCGCGGGCGGCCGGTCCGGCGGCGGCTGCGGGGGCGGCAGCAGCATCAGCACCCCGACATACCCGGCGGCACCCGCGGTACCGGCCGTCACCAGGGTGACCAGCACCCGCCGCAGCACGCGGGAGCGCCGCCGCGGCGCCGCGGCCACCAGGGACGTGCCCGGCCCGGACTGTTCGTTCTCCATAGTCATACTGTGCGTTCATGTGACCGCAGTAGTCCGGCAGCCGAAGGCGCGTCCCCGATGGGGTTCACACCGATGGCCCCGGGTGCAAGGCTGTGATCATGAGCCGAACCGAAGCCGCACCCGACACAGGCATGGGCGACCTGACCGACCGGCTCCGCGCGGGTCTGCCGGCCGAGGCCGTCCTCACCGATCCCGATGTCACGACCTCGTACGCCAACGACATGGCGAGCTTCTGCCCGGCCGGCAGCCCGGCCGTGGTGGTGCTGCCGCGCACGGTCGAAGAGGTCCAGCACGTCATGCGCACCGCCACCGAACTACGCGTCCCCGTCGTCCCGCAGGGCGCCCGCACCGGCCTGTCCGGCGGCGCCAACGCCGCCGACGGCTGGATCGTGCTGTCCCTCACCAAGATGGACCGCATCCTGGAGATCAGCCCGGTCGACCGCGTCGCCGTCGTCGAGCCCGGAGTCGTCAACGCCACGCTCTCCCGCGCGGTCGAGGAGCGCGGCCTGTACTACCCGCCGGACCCCTCAAGCTGGGAGATGTGCACCATCGGCGGCAACATCGGCACCGCCTCCGGCGGCCTGTGCTGTGTGAAGTACGGGGTGACGGCCGAGTACGTGCTCGGCCTGGACGTCGTGCTCGCCGACGGCCGCCTGCTGTCCACCGGCCGCCGCACCGCGAAAGGGGTGGCGGGCTACGACCTGACCCGCCTGTTCGTCGGCTCCGAGGGCTCGCTCGGCATCGTCGTACGGGCCGTCCTCGCGCTGAAGCCCAAGCCGCCGCGGCAACTGGTGCTCGCGGCCGAGTTCGCCTCCGCGGCCGCCGCCTGCGACGCGGTGTGCCGGATCATGGCGGGCGGCCATGTGCCGTCCCTGCTGGAACTCATGGACCGCACGACGGTCAAGGCCGTCAACGACCTCGCTCACATGGGCCTCCCGGAGTCCACCGAGGCGCTGCTGCTGGCCGCGTTCGACACCCCCGACCCGGCCCCCGACCTGGCCGCCGTCGGCGCACTGTGCGAGGCCGCCGGCGCCACCGAGGTGGTCCCGGCCGAGGACGCCGCCGAGTCCGACATGCTGCTCCAGGCCCGCCGGCTGTCCCTGACCGCGCTGGAGGCGGTCAAGGGCACGACGATGATCGACGACGTGTGCGTGCCCCGCTCCCGGCTGGGCGAACTGCTGGAGGGCGTCGAGCGCATCGCCGGCAAGCACCGGCTGACCATCGGGGTGTGCGCGCACGCCGGCGACGGCAACACCCATCCCACCGTCTGCTTCGACGCCCAGGACGCCGAGGAGTCCCGGCGGGCCCGCGAGTCCTTCGACGAGATCATGGCCCTCGGCCTCAAGCTGGGCGGCACCATCACCGGTGAGCACGGCGTCGGCGTCCTGAAGAAGGAGTGGCTGGCCCGGGAGATCGGTCCGGTAGGCGTGGAGCTGCAGCGCGCCGTCAAGCAGGTCTTCGACCCGCTGGGCATCCTCAACCCGGGCAAGCTGTTCTGACCCCGCGCCGCCCTTGGCGTCACCGGGCGAGCAGCTGGTCGAGCGCGTCGTCGAGGCCCAGTTGCTCCGCCTCGGACCCCGGCGGCACCATCCGCAGCGTCCGCTCCAGCCAGGCGGACACCTGGGTGGTGGGCGCCTCCAGCAGTGCGTCGCCGTCGGGCGAGCTGAGCGCCATCAGCACGACGCTGCGGCCGCTCGCCTTGGTCGGCCACACCCGCACGTCCCCGTGCCCGCACGGCCGGAACACCCCCTCCACCAGCAGTTCGCGGGCGAACGTCCAGTTGACGGGCTGCTCGGAGTTGATGTGGAAGCTGATGTGGACGGCGTACGGGTCGTCGGTGCGGTAGGAGAGCCGCGCCGGGACCGGCACGCTGCGCTCCGGCGACAGGATGAGCCTCAGCTCCAGTTCGCGCTCCACCACGGTGCAGTGCATGACGTGCGGTTCCTCTCTCGGGCAGGTGTACGGGAGGCCGCGGGCGGTCCCGTACGAGTGGAGAGCGGGCGGGGGCGCGGACATTACGCGGGTTCGGAGAACTTTTTTCCACGGCCGTGCAGCCGGGGCGCGGGGATGCCCGGAAAGGGGTGGGTCCGGCCGGACTGGCCGTGGCGGGCCACCGGGTCTGATAGATGTGGAGGCCCCCAACCGACTTCCGAGCAGATACGGGACGACGGACATGAGCGCCCCAACCCCGGCCCCCGGCGACGACAGGCCTCGCGAGGGCTATTACCCGGACCCGTCCATCCCCGGCTACGTCCGGTACTGGAACGGGGCCGCCTGGGTGCCGGGCACCAGCCGGCCGGCTCCCCGGGACGGCGAACCGCTCACCCCGCCGCCCGGGACGCGTCCGGCCGCGCCCGCGGTCGAGGAGACCGGCCCGCACTTCTTCGACGAGGACCCGCAGCCGGAGCCCGCCGGACCGCAGCCGGAGCCCGCCGGGCCCGAGCCGGCGTCCGCGTGGGGTGCCGACCGGTCCCGGCAGTCCGGCTTCGGCGGCGAACCGGACCGCCGGGTCTCCTGGGGCGCGGACCCCCGGGCACCCGGGTCCGACCCGCGGGTGCCCGCCGATCCGCCGCCGCCGGAGGGCCGGGCCACCAGCACCGACGGCACGGCGACGATCCCGCCGGCCGAGTCCGGCGACCTGCCCGCGAGCGGCACGTTCGTCTTCCGCCGCCCCATCCCCGGTCCGGCCGCCGCGCCCGCCGCCGAGGACGAGGGCACCATGACCTTCCGCGCGGTGCCGCGCACCGGGGAGAAGGGCGCGGCGGCCCCCGCCGACCGGAGCGGGCCGCCCTTCGGCCCGCCCCCGGGGCAGCCGGGTCCGGCCGCCGGCGCGCGGGGCACCGCGGGACCGGCCGGGGCCGCCGGATCCGGCGCGGCGATCCCGGCGCAGGGCTCCGGCGCGGCCGGTTCCGCCTCCGCTCCCGCCGACGCTCCGGGCACGGGCGGCGCGGGTTCCCCCGGTGCTTCCCCCGCGGAGGGTTCCGGCGGGCCCGGGTTCGGGGCCGGCAAGGCCGCCGCGGCCCGTGCCGCGGCGGCGCAGGGCGAGGTCCGGGCGGCGGGCGCCGCGCCCCGGACCGCCGCTCCGTCCGTACCGCAGCAGCCCACCCCCGTGACCTCCGGGCCCGGCGGCGGGCAGTCCTCCTGGGCCCAGCAGGTGCACCGGCTCGCGGGCGGCGGCGACGAGCAGCCCGTGGCGCCCTGGAAGCCGCCCGTGGAGGACCCCTTCCAGGCGATGGCGCGGCGGCAGGCGGCGGCCCGGCCCGCGGCACTCGGCAAGCGGCTGGCGGCCCGGCTGATCGACACCGTGGCCGTCGGCGCCGTCACCGCCGTGGCCGCCGTGCCGCTCGGCACCAGGGCGGCCGACCACATCCAGGAGAAGATCGACGCGGCCAAGCTCTCCGGCCGCACGGTCACGGTCTGGCTGCTCGACGGCACGACGGGGACGTACCTCGGCATCGTCCTCGCGGTTCTCCTCCTCGCCGGTGTCCTCTACGAGGTGCTGCCCACCGCCAAGTGGGGCCGCACCCTGGGCAAGCGGCTGTGCGGCCTGGAGGTGCGGGACATCGAGGGCCATGAGCCGCCGGCCTTCGGCGTGTCCCTGCGGCGCTGGCTCGTGCACACCGTCCCGGGTCTGCTGGGCATCGGTGTCGTCGGCTTCGCCTGGTGCCTGTTCGACCGGCCGTGGCATCAGTGCTGGCACGACAAGGCGGCCCACACCTTCGTGGCGGGCTGACGGTGAATGCGAGGGGTCCTACGCCCGTTGCGGCAGGTGTGGGTCCGCCGTACGGCTTCTTCGATTCGGTACTCCGGATGGCCGCCCGCCGGATGCGGAATCGGGCGGTTCGCGGTCCACTCGGGCCATGAGCAGCGAACCGCCCCCCGGCTCAGGACAGCAGCCACCGGAAGAAGACCCGTTCAGGAAGCGGCCCCCGTCCGGCCCGGGGTCGGGCTCGCCCTACGACACCCCGCACGGCGGCCCGGCCGGTCAGCCCCCGCCCGGGGGTGGCGAAGGTGGCCAACCCCCGCCCGGGGGTGGCGAAGGCGGGCAGCCGCCACCGCCCGGCGGCGGTCAGCAGCCGCCTCCGTACGGAGGCGAGCAGCCCCCGCCCTACGGCGGCGGGCCCTATGGAGCCGGTCCCTACGGGGGCGGCGGTGGGCCCGCCGACCCGCTCGCCGGCATGCCCCCGCTCGCCGACAGCGGCAAGCGCACCCTCGCCCGCATCATCGACCTGATCCTGGTCGGCATCGTCGTCTGGCTGCTCACCTGGGCCTTCGGGGTGCGCGAGTACGAGGTGAACAGCGACCGGGTCGAGGTCGGCAAGTCGTTCGTGCAGTCGCTGATCGCCGCCGTGCTCTACATCGCCTACGACACCGTACTGATCTCCCGGACGGGCCAGACCCTGGGCAAGAAGTGGCTCGGCATGCGCGTGGCCAACCTGGACAACGGCTCCACGCCCTCCGTACAGACCGCGCTGGTGCGCGCGCTGGTGCTGTGGATCCCGTTCGCGTTCTGCTGCGCCTGCATCTGGACCGCGATCTGCGGCGGTTGGAGCTTCTTCGACCGGCCCTACAAGCAGGGCCTGCACGACAAGGCCGCCAAGACGGTGGTGGTCAGCGCCGGATGAGTCCGGCGGGCCGCACAAGCCGCCGGGGACGAACAGCAGTCGGCGGGTCCGTACCCTTCACGGACCCGCCGACTTCGTGTGTCACTCAGCGAGCGGTGGGCTCGCGCACGGGCTCGGCCACGGCGGCCACCGGCTTGCGCGGCGCCGGCACCACCCGCTCGGCGGTGGCCGGCGTCCCGGCCGCGGGGGCGGCCGTACGAGGCTTGGGCAGGGGAACCGTCAGGGCGACCAGCAGCCCCAGGGCGAGCGCCGCGAGGGCGATCACGGCGATCCCCGCTCCCGAACTCGTCTGCGACAGCAGCAGCATGGCGAGCGTCGAGAGGATCACGGTGCAGGAACCGTAGGCGAGCTGTGCGGCAGTCGGACGAGGCATGGCAATCGTGTCCTCGGAGGATATTGGGGTGAGGCGGGCAACCGGCCTGGCTTCTCCGCCGACTTCCGGGTGTTCCACATTCGACTCTATTCGCGTGCATGCCCGAGTGGAACGGCCGGTAAGCATGGCCTAACCCACGGTACCGGTGCACGGGGGGCGCACGGAGTCATGCATCCAGCAAGTGGACGGTCTCATGCGCCGGTTGGGTATGCCACAGGCATCCGGACGAACCAGCCCTGCCGCATAGTGCAGTTGACCTGCTCAAGTCAAGGTCTGTCTTTTCTCGTAAACCTCTAGTCAAATGTCGTCACTTGACTACACGCGTTGATCAGGCGCGCACGGACCTCCAAGCCAGGAACCCTCCATTCCGTGTGCGCGGCGCGGGGGAGGAACTCAAGTGACCAGCAGACCCTGGACGTTCAGAGTCGCCGCGGTCGGCGTTGCGCTCGCGGCGGCTTCGGCCTCGTTCGCGACCTTCGCCGTCGCGGAGGCGAGCACCACGGCCGCGTCGGCCGCCGCGAACCGGCACGACCCGGCCCCGGTGAAGCAGGAGACGCACGACCTCGACGGCCCGCTGAGCAAGACCCAGGAGGCCCAGCGCCAGGAGGCCCTCAACCAGGTCATCGCCGGCAAGGCCCGGGTGAAGGACCGCGACGGTTCGAAGGTGGTGCGGCTCGACAGCAAGAAGGGCGACAGCAAGTACGTCGAACTCGGCCGGGAGAAGACCGACAAGATCTTCACGATCCTGGTCGAGTTCGGCGACCAGGCCGACCCCCGGTACGGCGGCTCCGCCGGCCCGCTGCACAACGAGATAGCGGCGCCCGACCGCACCAAGGACAACAGCACCGACTGGAAGTCCGACTACAACCAGAAGCACTACGAGGACCTCTACTTCGGCACCGGCAAGAACACCGAGTCGCTGAAGAAGTACTACGAGAAGCAGTCCTCGGGCCGCTACTCGGTGGACGGCGAGGTCTCCGACTGGGTCAAGGTCCCCTACAACGAGGCCCGTTACGGCAACAACGCGTGCGGCGGCAGTACCTGCTCCAGCGTCTGGAACGTCGTCAGCGACGGCCTGAACGCCTGGGTCGCCGACCAGAAGGCGGCCGGCCGTTCCGACGCCGACATCCAGGCGGACGTGGTCCAGTACGACCAGTGGGACCGCTACGACTACGACGGCGACGGCGACTTCAACGAGCCCGACGGCTACATCGACCACTTCCAGGTCGTGCACGCCGGCGAGGACGAGTCCGCGGGCGGCGGCGTTCAGGGCACGGACGCCATCTGGGCCCACCGCTGGTACGCCTTCGGCACCGACGCCGGCGCCACCGGCCCCGAGCACAACAAGCTCGGCGGCGCGCAGATCGGCAGCACCGGCATCTGGGTCGGCGACTACACCATCCAGCCGGAGAACGGCGGCCTCGGCGTCTTCGCCCACGAGTACGGCCACGACCTCGGCCTGCCGGACGAGTACGACACCGCGGGCGGCGAGAACTCCACCGGTTTCTGGACCCTGATGTCGTCCGGCTCCTGGCTCGGCCGGGGCCAGCAGGCCATCGGTGACCTGCCCGGCGACATGAACGCCTGGGACAAGCTCCAACTGGGCTGGCTGAACTACGACGTGGCGAAGGCCGGCATCACGTCCTGGCACAAGCTGGGCCTCGCCGAGTACAACACCAAGCACCGGCAGGCTCTCGTCGTCACGCTGCCCGAAAAGGCCGTCACGACCGAGATCGCCACCCCGGCGCAGGGCGCGACGCAGTGGTGGAGCGGCAGCGGTGACGACCTCAAGAACACGCTGACCCGTTCCGTCGACCTGACCGGCACGTCCTCCGCCGTGCTGACCCTGGACGGCTGGTACGACATCGAGGCCGAGTACGACTACCTCTACACCGAGGTGTCGACCGACGGCGGCGCCAACTGGACCGCGCTCGACGGCACGGTGGACGGCCGGCCCATCCCGCGCGACGGCAGCGACAAGCCGGCCCTGACCGGCACGATCGACGGCTACACGAAGCTGTCGTACCCGCTGGACGCCTACGCGGGCCAGGAGTTCCAGCTGCGCTTCCGCTACCAGACCGACGGCGGAGTGGCGCAGAAGGGCTTCACGGCCGACCGGATCACCGTGACCGCGGACGGCGCGACGGTCTTCTCGGACGACGCGGAGAGCGCGGACGCGGCCTGGACGGCGAACGGCTTCTCCCGGGTCGGCGCTTCCTTCACGAAGGACTACAAGCAGTACTACATCGCCGAGAACCGCCAGTACGAGTCGTACGACACGACGTTGAAGACCGGCCCGTACAACTTCGGCTTCTCGACGACCCGTCCGGACTGGGTGGAGCACTACCCGTACCAGAACGGCCTGTTGATCTGGAAGTGGGACACCTCCCAGCAGGACAACAACACCGGCAGCCACCCCGGTACCGGTCTGATCCTCCCGGTCGACTCGCACCCGACCGCGCTGCGGTGGACCGACGGCACGCTGATGCGCAACCGCATCCAGGCCTACGACTCGACGTTCAGCCTGGAGCGCACGGACGGCATCACGCTGCACAAGGCGGACGTGCGGACCGTGATCAGGTCGTCGAAGGGGGTGTCGGTCTTCAACGATCACACCCACACCTACTACGACCCGGCCAACCCGGCCGGCGGTGTCAAGATCACTGACACCAACACCAAGATCAAGATCGACAAGCAGGCCAGGGATGGCTCGACGATCGAGATCGAGGTCGGTCCCGCGGTGAAGTAGTTTGCATCTGCGCAGGTCAGAGACGTATCGGCGGCGGCCCCTTGGCGGGTCGCCGCCGATCGTGTTTAGGTGCGTCCTGTGGCGCTCTTATTGACACTGACCGAAACGGGGATGTGACCGAATGGCCGCAGGAGGCTTCTGCAAGCTGCCGAACGGCACGGTGGTGGTGGCACTGAACCTGCCCAGCCCCGCCGCCGACGGCTCGTCCGCGGGTGCGCCCGCGTGCGGAGTGCGGGTGCTTGTGCATGCTCACAACCGGGCGCGGGCCCTGACCCGGCTGCGCAACCTGGGCATGCGGGCGGTGTATCTGCGGGGCAATGCGGCTCCGCCGACACCGGACGAGATCACGGCGGTCCTGCACCATCCGGACGGGCTGATATGGCGCACCGCGCCCGCCGCCGATGTCACGGCGGCGGATCTGGTGACCGAGCTGTGGCATCCGATCAGGGCCCTCCTACGCCCCAGCGCTCCGCTGGGTTAGGCGTGGGGGGTGTTGATCTTGCGGTGAGCTTGTGCGGCGGGGTCGAGCCTCTGTGCGCGGTTCCTCGCGGCCCTTTCGTGGGCGTCGGGGTTTCGGTTGGGTGCGGGTGCATTGTGGCTGGTCGCGCGGTTCCTCGCGGCCCTTTGGGGCGCCGGGCGCCGGGTCAGATTACTGGTTTGCCTGTGAGGGTTGCGCCTGCTTTGCGTAGGTCCTCGATCGCGCGCTCCGTTGTGTCCTCGGCCACCCCGGCGGTCAGGTCCAGCAGGACGTTCGTGCGGAACCCCTCCCGCACGGCGTCCAGGGCGGTGGCGCGCACGCAGTGGTCCGTGGCGATGCCCACCACGTCCACCTCGTCGACCGCACGCGCCCTGAGCCAGTCGGCCAGCGTGACGCCGTTCTCGTCGGTGCCCTCGAAGCCGCTGTAGGCCGCCGCGTACGCCCCCTTGTCGAAGACGGCGTCGACCGCACCGGAGGCGACCGCGGGCGCGAAGTTCGGGTGGAAGCCCACGCCCTCCGTGCCGGCGACGCAGTGCGCGGGCCAGGAGTGCACGTAGTCGGGGTTGTCGGCGAAGTGGCCACCGGGCGCGATGTGGTGGTCACGGGTCGCCACCACATGCCGGTAGCCGGCCGGTGCCTGGCCGATCAGCTCGGTGATGGCGGCGGCCACATCGGCACCCCCGGCCACCGCGAGACTGCCCCCCTCGCAGAAGTCGTTCTGCACGTCTACGACGATCAAGGCGCGGCGCATGGTCGGTGTCCTTCGACTGGCGGTCCCCGGCTCCCAGAGCCTGGGGAGGGAAGATACGAGCCTAGAGACTTCGGCGGCGGTCCGGGAGGGGGGCGTCGGGGGATGGCGTTAGCGGTCCCGCTCTAGCTACCCGACCGTCCCGGGACATACTCCGTCGGAATGACGGGTTCCCCTCGCGAGAGCTGGGTAGCGGACAGCGGCAGATTGGCGCGGGCGGCGGCGTGCCGGTCGCGGACGACGTCCAGCGGCTCGCGGGCCACCACCTCGCCGCCCTTGACCAGCTCGACCAGGAGCTGCCGGTCCACCAGGTCCGCGGGCACCGGCCCGGTGCCGATGACCTCGGTCTCCGCCACCCCGTCCGCGTCCAGCCGCCGCGCGGCCCACTTGCGCCCGCCGATGGAGGTCTTGCCGCCGGTGGACCGCTTGGCCACCGGCATCAGCGGCGCCTGCGGGTCGCCCGACTCGGCGCGTGCCACCAGCTTGTAGACCATCGAGCAGGTCGGATGCCCGGAACCGGTCACCAGCTGGGTGCCGACGCCGTACGCGTCGACGGGCGCGGCGGCGAGCGAGGCGATGGCGTACTCGTCCAGGTCCGAGGTCACGACGATCTTCGTGTCGACGGCGCCCAGCTCGTCCAGCTGCTGCCGCACCCGGTGCGCGACCAGCAGCAGGTCCCCGGAGTCGATGCGCACCGCGCCCAGCTCGGGACCGGCGACCTCGACGGCGGTCCGGACGGCCTCGGCGACGTCGTAGGTGTCCACCAGCAGCGTGGTGCCCCGCCCGAGCGAGTCCACCTGGGCCCGGAAGGCGTCCCGCTCGCAGTCGTGCAGCAGGGTGAAGGCGTGGGCGGAGGTGCCCACCGTCGGGATGCCGTAGCGGAAGCCGGCGGCCAGGTCCGAGGTGGTGGCGAAGCCGCCGATGTAGGCGGCGCGCGCGGCGGCCACGGCGGACAGCTCGTGGGTGCGCCGGGCGCCCATCTCGATCAGCGGCCGCCGCCCGGCGGCCGAGGCCATCCGGGAGGCCGCGGCGGCGATGGCCGAGTCGTGGTTGAGGATGGACAGGATCACCGTCTCCAGGAGCACGCACTCGGCGAACGTCCCCTCCACCCGCATCAGCGGCGAGCCCGGGAAGTACACCTCGCCCTCGGGGTAGCCCCAGATGTCACCGCCGAAGCGGTAGCCGGACAGCCACTGAAGGGTCTCCTCGTCGACGATCTGCCGCTCCCGCAGGAAGCCGAGCACGCCCGCGTCGAAGCGGAAGTTCTCGACCGCGTCCAGCACGCGTCCGGTGCCCGCCACGACGCCGTAGCGGCGCCCGTGCGGCAGCCGCCGGGTGAAGACCTCGAACACGCTGCGCCGCCCGGCGGTACCCGCCCTGAGGGCCGCCTGGAGCATCGTCAGCTCGTACTGGTCCGTGAAGAGCGCCGTCGACGGAACGTCCACCGGCAGCCCAAGGTCTGCTGTGTCCATGGATCCGCATGCTACCCCCATTTCGTCAGTGTGACGATTTTCGCCGGGCGTGGCAGCATGGGCATGTGACGTCACCCGCGCCCGTAGAGATCGAACGCACCGAGTCGGCGGAGGAGGTCTTCGCCGTACCCGAGCCCGACGTCCCCTGGGTCACCATCGTGCACAACGACCCGGTCAACCTCATGAGCTATGTGACGTACGTCTTCCAGACGTACTTCGGCTATCCCAAGGACAAGGCCACCAAGCTCATGCTCGACGTTCACCACAAGGGCCGTGCGGTGGTCTCCAGCGGCAGCCGCGAGGAGATGGAGCGCGACGTGCAGGCGATGCACGGCTACGGTCTGTGGGCCACCCTCCAGCAGGACCGGAAGTAACGACCTCACTGATGCCAGGACACTTCGAACCGCTCCCCGGCGGCGGCGCCGCCGTCGCGCTCGACGACGTCGAGATCTCCATCATCCGGTCGCTGGCGGTCCAGCTGCTGGAACTGATCGGCCCCGGCCCCGCCCCGGACGCCCCCGCCGACCCGCTCGCCGAGCTGTTCGCCGAGGGCCCCAGCGAGCCGCCCGCCGACCCGGTGCTGCGCCGCCTCTTCCCGGACGCCTACAGCGACCCAGGGCGGGCGCCGGACACGGCCGAGGAGGCCGAGGAGCGGCAGGCGCACTCCGCCGAGTTCCGCCGCTACACCGAGAACGACCTGCGGGCCGGCAAGCGGGAGAACGCCCTCGCGGTGATCCGCGCCCTGGACGCGCTGGCCGCGGCGGGGGAGGGCGGCGCGGTCCTCAAGCTGTCGCCCGCGGAGTCCCGGCAGTGGCTGGGCGCGCTCAACGACCTGCGGCTTGCGATCGGCTCCCGGCTGGAGATCACCGACGAGGACGACACCGATCTGCTCTACCGGCTGCCGGACGAGGACCCGCGCAAGCCGATGGTGATGGCGTACCTGTGGCTGGGCGGGCTCCAGGAAACCCTTGTGTCCACGCTCCTGTCCTGATTCATCCCTTGTCGTGTCCGCTCAGAGGACGCTCAAATCCGGATAACGATCGCGTCACCCATGCGTCCCCTTTTGCGCTGATTGCGTGTCGCTCGTCCCCTTTTTGCTGTGGGATGCGTCACAGTCCACCGGTGTGATCAGCAGGGCGGTCGTGGTACATCTTCACGACCGCCCGGCGAACACCACCCATGTTCGGCCGGGTGCGCCGGCGAGCCGGTCACCACCGGCCAGGCACCACTCCATCCATCCGGGGGGACAGAGACCCGGTCCGTGGCCCGACGAAGGGCCTGGATCGGCATGGAGAAAGGCGCACCGCACATGACCTCAGCGCAGGTCACCGAGGCACCCGAAGAGGGCTACGAGCGCGGACTCGGCAGCCGTCAGGTCCAGATGATCGCGATCGGCGGCGCCATCGGCGTCGGTCTGTTCCTGGGCGCCGGGGCGAACATCGCCAAGGCCGGACCCAGCCTCATCCTGATGTACGCCCTGGCCGGCGGCGTCATCTTCTTCATCATGCGCGCGCTCGGCGAGCTGCTGCTCTACCGGCCCGTCTCGGGCTCCTTCGCCGAGTACTCACGGGAATTCCTCGGCCCGTTCTTCGGCTACTTCACCGGCTGGACGTACTGGCTGATGTGGGTGGTGACCGGCATGGCCGAGCTGACGGCCGCCGCGATCTACATCCACTACTGGTTCCCGTCCGTCCCGCAGTGGGCGACGGCCCTGGTCTTCCTGGTGGTCCTGTTCGTGGCCAACCTGATCTCGGTGAAGCTGTTCGGCGAGATCGAGTTCTGGTTCTCGATGGTCAAGGTCACCGCGCTCATCGGCATGATCGTGATCGGCCTGGGCGTGCTCACCTTCGGCTTCAGCGCGGCCGGTGACACCGCCACGGTCTCCAACCTGTGGCAGTTCGACGGCTTCTTCCCCAAGGGCGTCGGCTCGTCCCTGATGACCCTCCAGGGCGTGATGTTCGCCTACCTCGCCGTGGAACTCGTCGGCGTCACCGCCGGCGAGTCGGCGAACCCCGAGAAGACCCTCCCGAAGGCCATCAACACCCTGCCCTGGCGGATCGCGCTCTTCTACGTGGGCGCCCTCACCGTCATCCTGTGCGTGGTGAAGTGGACCGAGTTCGCCGAGGGCGTCAGCCCCTTCGTGAAGGCGTTCGCGGTCATCGGCATCCCGGCCGGCGCCGGCATCGTCAACTTCGTGGTGCTCACCGCGGCCCTGTCGTCCTGCAACTCCGGCATGTACTCCACCGGCCGCATGCTGCGCACCCTCGCCGACAACGGCGAGGCCCCGAAGGCGTTCAGCCGGCTCTCGGCGACCAGGACCCCCGCGCTCGGCATCACGGTCTCCGTCGCCTTCATGGGCATCGGCGTGGTCCTCAACTACATCGTCCCGGAGAAGGCGTTCGGCTACGTCACCTCGGTCGCCACCGCCGCCGGCATCTGGACCTGGCTGATGATCCTGATCAGCCACGTCCGCTACCGCCGCGAGGTCGTCTCGGGCCGGCTGCCCGCGTCCTCGTTCCCGGCGCCGGGCGGCTCGGTGTGCAGCTGGATCGCCATCGCCTTCCTGGTCTTCGTCACCGGCCTGATCGCCTACGACGCCGACTCCCGGGTCTGCCTGTATGTGATGGCGGGCTGGGCGACCGCGCTCGGCATCGGCTGGCTGGTGCTCAGGAACCGCACACCGGGAATCACCGAGCCCCGCGAACCGGCGCTGGAGAAGGTGCTCTGACCGTCGGGGACCTCCTCACCGAGGCCCCGCCGCCGAGGACGCCCGGCCGCAGCGCGCCCCACAGGGCGCCCGCGGCGGCCGCCGCTCAGGGCGTCCGTCATATGGGCCGCTCCGTACCAGCCCTCGGTACGGAGCGGCCCCTCTGCTTATCCTTGCCCGCATGCTGACCATCACCCAGGACCTGTACGACCGGATCGTCGCCCACGCCCGCGAGGACCACCCGGACGAGGCGTGCGGCGTGGTCGCGGGCCCCGCGGGCACCGACCGGCCCGAGCGCTTCGTCCCGATGCTCAACGCCGCCCGCTCGCCCACGTTCTACGAGTTCGACTCGCAGGACCTCCTGAAGCTCTACCGCGACCTGGACGACCGCGACGAGGAGCCGGTGATCATCTATCATTCCCACACCGCGACCGAGGCCTACCCCTCCCGCACCGACATCGGCTACGCCAACGAGCCCGGCGCCCACTACGTACTGGTCTCCACGGCGGACACCGACGGCCTCGGCGAGTTCCAGTTCCGCTCCTTCCGGATCCTCGACGGCCAGGTCACCGAGGAGGACGTCAAGGTCGTCGACGCGTACTGACCGAGCCCCCTGACCACAGTTCGGTCAGAGTTCATCCACGATGCGAGATCGCCTTCCAGGAAGCGGACCGGGAATCGATACGATGACCCCATGGTTCTCCACGACGTGAGCGAGAAGGCGCCGGGCGTGTTGCTCGTGGCGCGGCTGCACGTCGATCTGTGCAGGCTGAACAGCGCCATCTGTTGACGTTTCCCTGCCGCCGTGCGGCCCTGAGCCGCGGCGCTCCCCGGTGCGAAAGCCCGGGTACCCCTCTGTGCGCCCCGATCCGACACTTCCGACAGGAGTCCGCAACCATGGCCATCGAGGTCCGCATCCCCACCATCCTCCGCCAGTACACCGACGGTCAGAAGGCGGTGGAGGGCAGCGGCGACACCCTCGCCGCGCTGTTCGCCGACCTCGACACCCGGCACGCGGGCATCCAGGCCCGCATCGTGGAAGACGGCAAGCTGCGCCGCTTCGTCAACGTCTACCTGAACGACGAGGACGTCCGGTTCGTCGACGGCATCGACACCAAGCTGTCCGACGGCGACACCGTGACGATCCTGCCGGCCGTGGCCGGCGGTATGGCCTGAACGGCCGCTGGTCCCCGATGCGCTACGACTCCCCGCTCGCCGCGGTGGGCGGCACACCCCTCGTCCGCCTGCCGCGCCTGTCGCCCTCCGCCGACGTGCGGATCTGGGCCAAGCTGGAGGACCGCAACCCGACCGGCTCCGTCAAGGACCGGCCGGCCCTGCACATGATCGAGCAGGCGGAGAAGGACGGCCGGCTCACCCCCGGCTGCACCATCCTGGAACCCACCTCCGGCAACACCGGCATCTCCCTGGCCATGGCGGCCAAGCTCAAGGGCTACCGCATGGTGTGCGTGATGCCCGAGAACACCTCGCAGGAGCGCCGGGACCTGCTCGGCATGTGGGGCGCCGAGATCATCCCCTCGCCGGCCGCGGGCGGCTCCAACACCGCCGTACGCGTCGCCAAGGAACTGGCCGCCGAGCACCCGGACTGGGTGATGCTCTACCAGTACGGCAACCCGGACAACGCCGGCGCCCACTACGCCACCACCGGCCCGGAGATCCTGGCCGACCTCCCCTCGATCACCCACTTCGTCGCCGGCCTCGGCACCACCGGCACCCTCATGGGCGTCGGCCGCTTCCTGCGCGAGCACAAGCCGGACGTGAAGATCGTCGCCGCCGAACCGCGCTACGACGACCTGGTGTACGGCCTGCGCAACCTCGACGAGGGCTTCGTACCGGAGCTGTACGACCCCTCCGTGCTCACCACCCGCTTCTCGGTCGGCTCCGCCGACGCGGTCACCCGCACCCGTGAACTCCTCCAGCAGGAGGGCATCTTCGCGGGCGTCTCCACGGGCGCCGCGCTGCACGCCGCGCTCGGCGTCGGCCGCAAGGCGGTGCAGGCCGGCGAGAGCGCCGACATCGTCTTCATCGTGGCCGACGGCGGCTGGAAGTACCTTTCCACGGGCGTCTACACGGCGGCCACGACGGAAGAGGCCATCAAGACGCTCCACGGACAGCTCTGGGCGTAGCGCCGCCGGACCGGCGGCGCCGCGAGCGCCGTGGGGGGGGCGGCCGGGGGGGGGGGGGGGCCCCCCCCGCCCCCGGCCCGGCCCCCCCCCCCCGGGGGGGGGCCGCCCCCCCGCCGCCCCGCGCCCCCCCCCCCCGG
>NZ_JBIALO010000022.1:106629-157711 GCF_042873595.1 Streptomyces sp. NPDC004629
GGGGGGGGGGGGCGGGGGGGGGGGGGGGGGGGGGGGGGGGGGCCGGGGCGGGCCGCGGGGGGGGGCCCGCCCCCCCCCCCCCACGGCCGGGTGGAACGTCCCATCCGTACCAGGGCCGACACCCGGCGGAAGGCGGTCACCCCATGCGCCGTACGACGATCCACCGCACGACGGTCGCCGCCGCGACGGCCGCGATTCTGCTCGCGGGCTGCGGCGGCGGTACGGGCAAGGACGGCGGCACGGCGCCCACCTCCCCGGCCCCCTCCTCGGCGGCTTCCTCGTCCTCCCCGGCCCCGGCCTCCTCTCCTGCCCCGTCGTCAACTCCGGCCACGCATACCGCTCCGGCCCCCTCCTCAACTCCCGCCACGCACACCGCTCCCGCCCCGCCGTCCGGACCGGACACGGCGCGCCCGCCGAGCCCGGCGCCGACGCCCGGCCGCTGTACGAGCACGGCCGAGCTGACCGCCGCCGACAACGGCCGCAGCCTGTGCCTGGCGCGCGGCGGGGTGGTGCGGATCACGCTCGACGGCACGGCGGACCGCCCCTGGAAGCCGCTCACCGCGAGCGGCGACGCGCTGAAACCCGTCAACCCGGGCTTCGTCATCCTGCCGGGCGACGCGGTCGCCGCCTACGAGGCCGTCACCCCCGGCACCGCGTGGCTCACCTCGACCCGCCCGCTGTGCCCCGAGGCCGGCCCCGGCAAGGTCTCCTGCCTGGGCATCCAGAACTGGTCCGTCGCGGTGCGGGTCAGCTGAGCCGCACCCGCGCGGGCCGGCCCACGCTCAGGTGGCCAGATGCCGCACCTGGTCCCACAGGACCGGATCGACCACGCCCACCCGGCGCCGGAAGTCCCACACCGGCACCTGACGCAGCTCGTCCGTCTCCAGGAAGCTCGGGCGGCCGTGCGCGTCGCCCACGGAACCCGGCGGCAGCGGGATCACCCCGGCACGCTCGTCGTGGTACTTGCTGGTGATTTTCGCCACCGTGGCCCGCCTGCCGTGCACGGCCAGCACCAGACACGGCCGGTCTTTCGTGCCCGGTCCACTTCCCTGGGGCACGTTCGCCCACCAGATGTCGCCCGGCCGCGGCCGCTCGGCGCGCGCCCGGGGGCCCTCCTCGCGGCCCGGCGGACGCCTCCCGCGCCGCGCCGGGCGACGGCTGCGTCCCCAGCCGTCGACGAGCGTGGCGACCAGCGCGAGCAGTACCACCGCCGCGAGCGCCAGCCACCAGGACGTGTCCATATCGTTGACGGTACCGGCGCGTGCAACCCCGCGCGCGCCCTCTGTTCAGACATCCGCACCCGGTCCAGCCGAATCGGTGACACCACAGGTGAGTTCGCCCACAACGGCCCCTGGCAGAGGAGCGACCCGTGCTTTCGCGCCTTACGCTCGACGGACCGCACGACCCCTGTGTGCCCCCTTCCTGAACCCCTTTCACCGCTTCTGGAGAGTTCCATCCGGTTCGCTCCAGCCGGATTCACCGCCAACGGAGGTTTCTGCTTCATGAAGCTCACCGTCGTCGGCTGCTCGGGGTCGTTTCCGTCCGCGGATTCGGCCTGTTCGAGCTACCTCGTCGAGGCCGACGGCTTCCGGCTGCTGCTCGACATGGGCAACGGCGCCCTTGGCGAGCTGCAGCGCCACTGCGGTCTCTACGACCTCGACGCGATCTTCCTCAGTCATCTGCACGCCGACCACTGCATCGACATGTGCGCCTACTTCGTGGCGCGCTACTACCGGCACGACGGCGGACGCGCCGCCCCGATCCCGGTCTACGGACCCGAAGGCACGGAACAGCGTCTCACCACCGCCTACGCCGACACCCCCACCGCCTCGTCCATGAGCGAGGTCTTCGACTTCCACACGGTCAAGCCGTCCACGTTCGAGATCGGCCCGTTCACGGTGCACACCGAACGGGTGCGGCACCCCGTGGAGGCGTACGGCATCCGCATCGAGCACGGCGGGACGTCGCTGACGTACTCCGGTGACACGGGTGTCACCGCGGCGCTCGACGAGCTGGCCCGGGACACCGACCTCTTCCTGTGCGAGGCCGCGTTCACCTACGGCAAGGAGAACATCCCCGACCTGCACCTCAACGGCCGCGAGGCGGGCGAGACCGCGGCCCGCGCGGGTGCCCGGCGCCTGGTCCTCACCCACATCCCCCCGTGGACCGACCCCGAGGCCAACCTGGCGGACGCCCGCGCCGTCTTCGACGGCCCGGTGGAACTGGCGGTGCCGAGAGCCACGTACGAGATCTAGTCCGTACGAGGGTCGGGCCCGTACGCACGAGAAGGCCGGACGGCCCCGGAACCGAGCGGTTCCGGGGCCGTCGTCATGCCGTGCGGCGGTGCGTGCTGTGCGGCGGCTCACGCCTTGGTGAGGTCCTCGACCTCCTCCTCCGGCTCCCGGCCCGGAGTCTTCAGATCGAACCTGAGGATGGCGAAGCGGAAGGTCACGTAGTAGACGGCCGCGAAGACCAGTCCGATCGGGATGATCAGCCATGGCTTGGTCGCCAGGTGCCAGTTCAGCGCGTAGTCGATGAGACCGGCCGAGAAGTTGAAGCCGGCGTGCACGCCCAGCGCCCAGGTCACCGCCATCGACACCGCGGTGAGCACCGCGTGCAGCACGTACAGGACCGGCGCGACGAACATGAACGAGAATTCGATCGGCTCGGTCACCCCCGTCACGAACGAGGTCAGCGCCAGGGAGACCATCATGCCCAGCACGGCCTTGCGGCGCTCCGGCCGGGCGCAGTGCGCGATGGCCAGCGCGGCGGCCGGCAGACCGAACATCATGATCGGGAAGAAGCCGGACTGGAACAGACCGGCGGACGGGTCTCCGGCCAGGAACCGGGTGATGTCGCCGTGCACGACCTCACCGGCCGCGTTCTCGAAGTCACCGAGCTGGAACCAGGCCACCGTGTTGACGAACTGGTGCATGCCGATCGGGATCAGCGCCCGGTTCACGGCGCCGAACAGGGCCGCGCCGCCCGAGCCGAGGCCGGTCATCCACTCGCCGAAGTGCGAGATGCCGTTGCCGATCGGCTCCCAGACCAGACCGAAGAAGACACCCATGACGAGGCCGACGAAGGCCATGATGATCGGCACGAGCCGGCGGCCGTTGAAGAAGCCCAGCCAGTCGACCAGCCTGGTGCGATGGAAACGCTGCCACAGCACGGCGGCCAGCAGACCGATGACGATGCCGCCGAGCACCCCGGGGTCGTTGTAGACGGCGGCTGTGTCCTTGCCCTTCTGGACCACCTCCCCGGAGACCGGGAAGGCCTGAAGGACCTTGCTGTAGACGAGGAAGCCGACCACCGCGGCGAGCGCCGTCGAGCCGTCCGCCTTCTTGGCGAACCCGATGGCCACACCGATGCAGAACAGGATCGGCAGGGAGCCGGTCAGCGCGCTGCCCGCGTTGTCGAACACGGCGGCGACCTTGTCCCAGCCGAGCCCTTCCGTGCCGAAGATGTCGGGCTGGCCGAGCCGCACCATGATGCCCGCGGCCGGCAGCACGGCGATCGGTAGCTGCAGGCTGCGACCGACCTTCTGCAGGCCCTGGAACAGGCCGGTTCCTCGCTTCCTGGCGGGAGCCGCCGACGCGGTGGCGGTGCTCATGCTTCCTCCATCAGGTGGTGGTCTACACCACTCAGTGGTGTAGACCTGTTGTAGCACGGTGAAGGGCAGGCAAGGAACCCGCGAATTGCACAAGCGTACTGCCGCCTCCGGCCGCACCCCCCGTGAAGTCCCCGACCTTGCCATGCGCCTCCCGCGCCAGGGGCCGCGGACCGAAGCAGATGATCGCGAAAGGGAACATTGTGATACCGGGCTTGGCGACCCTGTGACACCTGGTGTAGACCAGTTGCGGACGGCTCCGCTGTCGCGACGGCCATCATGCGGTACCCGCGACCTGACCGCTCGCGAAGCTGCGCCGACTGTGGGTTACTGCGACAAAGCGGTTCAGATCAGGGAGAAACAACATGGCCAGCAAGGCTGAGAAGATCGTCGCCGGCCTCGGCGGAGTCGACAACATCGAAGAGATCGAGGGCTGCATCACCCGGCTGCGCACCGAGGTCGTGGACCCCTCCAAGGTCGACGACGCCGCCCTGAAAGCCGCCGGCGCCCACGGCGTCGTCAAGATGGGCACCGCCATCCAGGTCGTCATCGGCACCGACGCCGACCCGATCGCCGCGGAGATCGAAGACATGATGTGAGCCCCCGCGGCCCATCCGGCAGGGGCCCCGCCCACCCGCGGCCGGGCCCCTCCCGCACACCGGACCACCCCCCAACACCCCCCGCACCCACAGCCCTCGGGGCCGCCCACGCACGGCCGGAGCCCACCCACCGGGGGACTAGGCTCAACGCCATGTCTCGAATCGACGGCCGCACCCCCGAACAGCTCCGCCCCGTCACCATCGAACGCGGCTGGAGCAAGCACGCCGAGGGCTCCGTCCTCGTCTCCTTCGGCGACACCAAGGTCTTCTGCACCGCATCCGTCACCGAAGGCGTCCCGCGCTGGCGCAAAGGCAGCGGCGAGGGCTGGGTCACCGCCGAATACGCCATGCTGCCCCGCGCCACCAACACCCGCGGCGACCGCGAATCCGTCAAGGGCAAGATCGGCGGCCGAACCCACGAGATCTCCCGGCTCATCGGCCGCTCCCTGCGCGCCGTCATCGACTACAAGGCCCTCGGCGAGAACACCATCGTCCTCGACTGCGACGTCCTCCAAGCCGACGGCGGCACCCGCACCGCCGCCATCACCGGCGCCTACGTCGCCCTCGCCGACGCCGTCACCTGGGCCCAGGACCGCAAACTCGTCCGCCCCGGACGCCGACCGCTGACCGGCACCGTCAGCGCCGTCTCGGTCGGCATCGTCGGCTCGGTCCCGCTCCTCGACCTCTGCTACGAAGAAGACGTACGCGCCGAGACCGACATGAACGTCGTCTGCACCGGCGACGGCCGCTTCGTCGAAGTCCAGGGCACCGCCGAAGCCGAACCCTTCGCCCGCGACGAACTCAACGCCCTGCTCGACCTCGCCGTCACCGGCTGCACCGAACTCGCCGCCCTCCAGCACACCGCACTGCGCGCCACCCTCGAAAAGTAAAGGGAACACCAAAACAGAGTGATCCGCGGGGCAACCCCGCCGACCTCCCCGGCGTCCCTATGAGTACGGGCGCACGGCACCCACCGTGCGCCCGGCCAGCCGGAACCGGGGGAGGGACCCAACCATGGCCGCGAGCCGACGCCACCGTCGTGCCCGTATCACCGCCGTCGCCGCCGTGACGGCCGCCGTCGCACTCACCACCGGCCTCGCCACCGGCTGCGACGCCGTGGACAAGGCCCTGGACTGCGTCCGCACCGCAGACGCCATCGCCGACAGCGTGACCGAACTCCAACAGGCGGCCGAGAACGCGGCCACCGACCCCACCCGCGCCGACGAAGCCCTCGACGCCATCGAGAAGAACCTCACCAAAATCGGCGACAAGACCGACGACGTCGACGTCAACAAGGCCGTCGACGACCTCGGCGAAGCCGTCGCGGGCGTCCGCACAGCGATCAAGAACGGCGACAGCGCCCCCGACATCGGCCCCGTCACCGACGCGGCCGGCGAACTGACCAAGGTCTGCACCCCGTAAACCGGCCCACCGGACAGGGGGATACTGGCCGGCATGACCCGCCTCATCCTCGCCACCCGCAACGCCGGAAAGATCACCGAACTCCGCTCGATCCTCGCCGACGCCGGACTCACCCACGAACTCATCGGCGCGGACGCCTACCCGGATGTCCCCGACGTCAAGGAGACGGGCGTGACGTTCGCCGAGAACGCGCTGCTGAAGGCCCACGCCCTGGCCCGCGCGACCGGACTGCCCGCCGTCGCCGACGACTCGGGCCTGTGCGTCGACGTCATGAACGGCGCCCCCGGCATCTTCTCGGCCCGCTGGGCCGGACGGCACGGCGACGACCAGGCCAACCTCGACCTGCTGCTCGCCCAACTCGCCGATATCGCCGATGAACACCGCGGCGCGCACTTCGCCTGCGCGGCGGCCCTCGCCCTGCCGGACGGGCGCGAGGCGGTGGTCGAGGGCCAGTTGCGGGGCACCCTCCGGCACCGCCCCGCGGGCACGAGCGGCTTCGGCTACGACCCGATCCTCCAGCCGGACGGCGACACCCGAACCTGCGCCGAACTGACCCCACCCGAAAAAAACGCCATCAGCCACCGCGGAAAGGCCTTCCGCGCCCTGGTACCAGCGGTACGAGACCTACTGGGCTGATGTCACAAAGAAAGCCCCACACCTACGAATCGAAGGTGTGGGGCCACTCTTACCTGTGCGCCCGGTCGGATTCGAACCGACAAACACGATCCCCTAAAAATCGCCGCTCGGCCGTTGGCGTACGGGCGCGCCAATCGCAGGTTACTCTACTGCGCTAGGCCTTCCGCCGTCCTCCCCCTCTGCACCAGGTGCTGGTGATCGCATGACAGTTGGGGCACAGCAACCGCAGATTCTCCCGCCGGTCGTCGCGCCAGTCCCCGTTGATGTGATCGACCTCAAGCGTCATGGGACGCCCGAGCCACTGCGGCCCCACTCCGCACCCGGCGCACTTTTCCGGGACGCCGACCGAACGGAGCGCATGGCGCAGCCGCGAGGTCCGTGTCCGGCGCTCGCCCTCGTGCCGTACCAGAACCTCCGAGGGGTGCCGGCTGTTCGGGGCTCGTTTTCCCCGCTGGTGTGCCTGTCCCAGGAAGTGGCCGGTCGACAGACGATCCTCCATGATCCACTTCCTGAGAGCGGCACGTTGCGCGCTGTTGTCCGGGCGGCCCAGGCGGCGCAGCACCTCCGCCAGTGACGCCGACTCGGCCACCGCGCCACGCAGTTCGCCGGATGTGGGGCGGCGGAGCCTGCCGACGGGACGGAAATGCGAGACATCGATGCCGAAGTGGGCGAACCGCTTCATGATGTATCGCCGGAGGCTCCCGTAGGGACTGGTGCCGAGGTAGGCGATGACCTCGTCCACATCGGAGCAGTGCCGGGCCGCCTCCATCAGCCGTTCCCGGGTGTACCGCGCGACATCACTCATGAGGTGGCATCCCGGATCGCCTCCTGCCACGGCCTCGGTAATTATCCGTGGTCGAATGGCAGTTGGGGCAGAGCAGCCGCAGGTTCTCGATCTCGTTGTTGCGCCAGTCGCCGTCGATGTGGTCGACCTCAAGGGGCAGTGGTTCCCCCAGCCACATCGGTGCCATGCCGCACATGGCACACCGCTCGTCGATGCCGTGCGCCAGTATGGCCCGCTTGAGACGGCTGCTCTGCATCCGCCGGGCGTTGGCCGCCGACTGCTTCACCAGCAGCCCCTCCGGTGCGCGCTGCCGACGCCCGCCCCCCTGCGTCGGCACCCGGAAGTGAGAGGTGTCGATGCCGTACGCCTTGATGCGGCGGCTGATGTGCGTGTGGTGCCCGCCGACCACATCGAGTCCGAGACGGCGCAGTACCTCGCCCATGGTGGACGAGGCCGACACCGCCGCCTGGAGGATTTCGCGGGTCCACTTGGAGCCCTCCCGCTCGAAGTGGGAGGTGTCGATCCTCAGCTTCCGCATGCGGTCCCTGATGTAGTTCCGGGTGGAGCTGCGTGGATCCACCCCCAGTCGCCCCAATGCCTCCGTCAGCGTCCGCGCCCCCTGGGCTGCCGCCTCCAGTCGGTCCCTGCTGTATGCGCTGGCTCCCATCCCGGCCCCCTCCGTGTTCGGTCGTTTGTTCGTGGGCTCGTGTGGAGTAACGAACCGGTTATCGGACGGTCACGGTCGGAGAGCGGAGCGGCCCGCTCCGGTGGTGCCGGGGCGGGCCGTTGTGTGGTGTGGCGGTGGGGTCAGAGGGCCAGGTCTTTGATGATCTTGGCTACGTGGCCGGTGGCCTTGACGTTGTACAGGGCCCGTTCCACCTTGCCCTCCTCGTCGACGATCACCGTGGAGCGGATGACGCCGACCATCGTCTTGCCGTACAGCTTCTTCTCGCCGAAGGCGCCGTACTCCTTGAGTACCTGCTTGTCCGGATCGGCGAGGAGGGTCACCTTCAGGGACTCCTTCTCGCGGAACTTCGCCAGCTTCTCCGGCTTGTCGGGGGAGATGCCGATCACGTCGTAGCCCGCGCCGGCCAGGAGGTCCAGGTTGTCGGTGAAGTCGCACGCCTGCTTGGTGCAGCCGGGGGTGAGGGCCGCCGGGTAGAAGTACAGGATGACCTTGCGGCCCTTGTGGTCCGACAGGGACACCTCGTTGCCGTCGGCGTCGGGGAGGGTGAAGGCGGGGGCCACGTCCCCGGGCTGGAGTCGCTCGCTCATCGGTCTAGCGTAACGGGGGGTCCTGGCAGTGCGGCGGCGCGGGAAGCTGACAGACTGTCCGCAACAGCACCAGCAGACTTCGGAGGCCGTACGGTGGCGGATACGTCGGACACCAGAACCCCGGCGCAGATCGAGGCGGACATCAGGCGCCGCCGTGAAGTGCTGGCCGAGACGCTCGACGAGATCGGGGTGCGGGTGCATCCGAAGACGGTCGTCGGGGATGCCAAGGCCAAGGTCGTCGCCAACGTCGACCGCACTCTCGGACGGGCATATGTGCAGGTCAATCGGGTGATCAGCGACGTCAGGGCGCAGTTCGTCGACGAGCAGGGCGCACCGCGTGCGGAGCGCATCGTGCCGGTGGCCCTGGTCGCCGTCGGGGTGGTGGGGCTGCTGGCCCTCGGTTCCCGGCGCCGCAAGGGCTGACCCGGTCGCTTACGGGCAGGTAAAAGGCAGGTAGGTTCGAAGGCGTGAGCGCCAACAGAAACGAGCACGGCAGCACCCCGCATGACGACAAGCTGCCCATTCGGATGCTGCACGACCGGGTCCTCGTGCGGCAGGACACCACCGAGGGCGAGCGGCGTTCGGGCGGCGGCATTCTGATTCCCGCCACCGCGGCCGTGGGCCGTCGGCTGGCCTGGGCCGAGGTCGTGGCGGTCGGGCAGAACGTCCGGACCGTGGAGCCGGGTGACCGCGTCCTGTACGACCCGGAGGACCGGGCCGAGGTCGAGGTGCGGGGTGTCGCGTACGTGCTGATGCGCGAGCGTGATCTGCACGCCGTGGCCGCCGACCGGTTCGAGGGGTCGGAGGATTCCACCGGCCTGTACCTGTAGATCACACCTGTTCTTCGATGGCCGGTGGGGCCGGTGACCTTTGTCACCGGCCCCTTTCGTGGTTTCGTTGCTAGCTTTGAGGCAGCCCGACGAGACGCGCCGTACCGGGACGCAGGCAAAGACGACGCACCCCCGTTCTGTCCGTGCGTTTGTCCCGGAGGTGCCTGTCATGGCCTGGGTTCTGCTTGTCGTCGCCGGTCTGCTTGAGGTGGGCTGGTCGATCGGCATGAAGTACACCGACGGTTTCACCCGTCTGGTGCCCAGTGTGTTCACCGGTGCCGGCATCGTCGCCAGCATGGTGCTGCTCTCGTACGCCGCGAGGTCCCTGCCCATCGGTACCGCCTATGGGGTGTGGGTGGGCATCGGTGCGGCCGGGGCGGCGGTGCTCGGCATGGTGGTGCTGGGGGAGCCGGTGACCGCCGCCCGGATCTTCTTCGTCTGTCTGCTGCTGGTCGCCGTGGTGGGACTGAAGGCGACCTCCGGTCACTGACCGCCCGCGGCCTGCCCAGGAGGCGACCTCCGGTCACTTACCGCGGCCCCCCGGGTCCGGTCGCTACCCGGTGAGGCCGGTCAGTGGCCCCGCGGTGCCCGTCGTGGCGCCGCCGCCCGGGGTGCTGGGGGTGCCGCCGCCCGTGCCGGTGCCGCCGTCGGCGGTGTTCCCGGCTGTGCCGCCGGAGTCGCTGCCGTCGGTGGTGCCGGTGCCGGTCCCGGCGTTCGCGGAGCCGTCGGTCGTGCCGCCGTCGGTGTCGCCGCCGGTGCCGCCGGTGCTGCCGTCCCCGGTGCCGGTGCCGCCGTTGTCCTGTCCGGAGGTCTGCCCCTGGGTCTGGCCCTGGTCGTTCTGGCCGTCGGTGCCGGGGGTGCCGCCCGTGTCCTGGCCGCCGGTGCCGGGCTGGGAGGCGGGCGGGGAACTGGGCGGCAGGGTCTGGTCGGCGCCCGGCTCCAGCTCCAGGTCGAAGGAGGTGACCGGCTGGCCCTTCAGGGCGTCCTTGGTGTACTGGCCCCAGATCTCGGCGGGTGCGCCGCCGCCGTTGATGCGGGGCAGGCCCATCACGTTGTAGAGCGATTCGTGGGCGGCCGTGACCGGGTCCTGGCCCATGACGGCCACGACCGTGGAGAGGTCGGGGGTGTAGCCCGCGAACCAGGCGGCCTGGTCCTTCTCGGCGGTGCCGGTCTTGCCCGCGGCGGGGCGTCCGGCGGCCTGGGCGGCGGTGGCGGTGCCGTTCTCGACGACGCTGCGCAGGACGGAGGTGGTGGTGTCGGCGGCCTGCCGACTGACGGCCCGCTCGGTCTTGCGTTCGGGCAGTTCGATGTCCTCGGTGCCGTCCTTGGTGATCTTGTCGACGAGGGTGTACGCGGTGTGCTTGCCGTGGTTGGCGAGGGTCGCGTACGCCTGGGTCATGTCGAGGACGCTGGCGGTGGCGGTGCCGAGCGCGATGGACGGGCCGGGGCTGAGGTCCTTGGTGTCCGCGGGGATGCCGAGGTCGATCGCGGTCTGCTTGACCTTCTCCGGGCCGACGTCGACGGCCATCTGCGCGTACACCGCGTTGACGGACTTGTCGGTGGCGGAGCGCACGGTGATGTTGCCGTAGGAGACCTGGTCCTCGTTCTCCGGACCGTAGGTCTCGCCGCTCCAGCCCTGTACGGGCCGCTTGTTGGTGCCGTCGTAGTAGGTGTTCGGCGTGATCGTCTGGCCGTCCTGGGTGGTCGAGTCGTTCTCCACCGCCGAGGTGAACACGAACGGCTTGAAGGTGGAGCCGACCTGGAAGTCGGCCCGGGTGGCGCCGTTGGTGTACTGCTTGACGTAGTCGATGCCGCCGTACATCGCGACGACCCTGCCGGTCTTCGGGTCGATGGAGGCGCCGCCCGCGCGGACGTAGGTGTCGACCTTGCGGTTCTTCTTGTCCAGTTTGGACATCAGCCGGTCGTCGACGGCCTTGACGAGGGCGTCCTGCCGGCCCTTCTCCAGGGTGGTGGTGATGCGGTAGCCGCCCGCCTCCAACGCGTCCGCGTCCACGATCTTGTTGGCGGTGAGGTAGTTCTTGACGGCCTCCACGAGGTAGCCGCGCTGCCCGGACAGTCCGGTGGAGACGGTCTGTTCCTTCGGCATCGGGAACTTCAGGCCGGCCCGTTCCGACCGGTTGAGCCAGCCCTTCTTGACCATGCCGTCCAGGACGTAGTTCCAGCGGGCCACGGCCGCCGGCTTGTTCTGGGGGCGGGCGATGACGTCGTACTCGCTGGGGGCGTTGACGAGCGCGGCGAGATAGGCGGCGCGGGCCGGGTCGAGGTCGGTTGCGTCCACGCCGTAGTACGCCTGCGCGGCGGACTGGATGCCGTAGGCGTTGCGGCCGAAGTAGCTGGTGTTGAGGTAGCCCTCCAGGATCCGGTCCTTGGACTCGGTGCGGTCCAGCTTGATCGCGATGAAGAACTCCTTCACCTTGCGGGTGACGGTCTGCTCCTGCGCGAGGTAGTAGTTCTTCACGTACTGCTGGGTGATCGTCGAACCGGACTGCTTGCCCTTGCCGGTCGCGGTGTTCCAGCCGGCGCGGAGCATGGCCTTGGGGTCGACGGCGGACTCGGAGTAGAAGTCGCGGTCCTCGGCGGCCAGTACGGCGTGCTGGGCGTCCTTGGAGATCTGGGCGAGGGTGACGCTCTCCCGGTTGATCTCGCCGTCGCGGGCGAGTTGGGTGCCGTCGGCGTAGAGGAAGACGTTGCTCTGCTTGGTGGCGAGGGCGTTCGCCGGGGGGATCTTCACCAGGGAGTAGCCGAGGAAGAACAGCCCGATGAGCAGCAGTGCGCCGATGACGAACGTGCCGAGCACCATGCGCCAGGTCGGCAGGAGCCGGCGCCAGCCCGTGCGCTTGGGGCGCTTGGGCTTCTTGCCCGGCTCGCCGGGTCCCCCCTGTGCTGTGGTCGGTGCCCAGCCATCGGTCGGCTGCTGCGGCTGCGGCTCGTCGCTCATTTCGTGCACGGACTCCTGTTTCGCGTCGTACGTTCCCGTACGCCCTCGTACGCCTTCTGCGCCCCCTGTTGAAGACTCTCGCACCAAGCGTTCCGTTCCCGGATTCCGGCACGCGTCCACGGGGAAAAATGCGTGGCTCGTGGCCTCGCCCGCCCGCTAGGCTCCTGCGCTTCGGTGTCGGGCGGTCCGGGAGGTCGGTGGGAGTGGGCGCGGGACGGTTGTATGCGGCCGTCGCGGCAGGGGGATTCCGACGATACGCGACATACCGGGTGGCCACCGCGGCCGGGGTGTTCACGAACACGGCCTTCGGGCTGATCCTCGTGTACACCTACCTGGCGCTGTGGGAGGAGAGACCGCACCTCGGCGGGTACGACCAGTCACAGGCGGTCACCTATGTGTGGCTCGGACAGTGCCTGTACGCGACGCTCGCCATCCAGGGCGGCGGGGTCGAGAAGGACCTCATGGACCGTATCCGCACCGGTGAGATCGCCATCGACCTGTACCGGCCGGCCGACCTCCAACTGTGGTGGCTGGCGGGCGACTTGGGCCGGGCGCTGTTCCAGCTGCTGGGGCGGGGCGTGATCCCGTTCGCCTTCGGCGCGCTGTTCTTCCCGATGGCACTGCCGAAGGACATCACCACCTGGGCGGCGTTCCTGGTCGCGCTGCTGCTGGCGACGGTCGTCAGCTTCGGCATCCGCTATCTGGCGGCCCTGAGCGTGTTCTGGCTCCTGGACGGCATGGGCGTCTCGCAGGCCCTGATGGTCACGGGGATCTTCTGTTCGGGCATGACACTGCCGCTGAACGCCTTCCCGGGCGCGCTCGGCGACATCGTCCAGGCGCTGCCGTGGGCGGCGCAGCTCCAGATGCCGGCCGATGTGCTGATGGGGGAGGCCGACCCGCTGGGTGCGTACGCCTTCCAGGCGGCGTGGGCGGTGGCGCTGCTGGTGGCGGGGCGACTGGTGCAGTCGGCGGCGACGCGGCGGGTGGTGGTGCAGGGTGGCTGAGACCTCCAGGGTGGGGGAGGGCCTGCGGGCCTATCGGCTGATCGCCGCGATGTGGATCCGGTCCACCATGACCTACCGCACGTCCTTCGCCATCACGGCGCTCGGCAACCTGCTGGTGACCGGGCTGGACTTCGTCACGATCCTGCTGATGTTCTCGCAGGTCGGCTCGCTCGGCGGCTGGACACTGCCCGAGGTCGCCTTCCTGTACGGCCTGTCGGTGACGGCGTTCGGGATCGCCGACCTGCTGCTCGGCTCGACGGACGCCCTGGGCTCCCGGATCCGCGACGGCTCCTTCGACACGCTCCTCGTACGGCCCGCGCCGGTGCTCGCCCAGGTCGGCGCGGACCGCTTCGCGCTGCGCCGCCTGGGCCGGATCACGCAGGGCGTGCTGGTGCTGGGGTACGCGCTCGGCCGGGCCGATGTCGACTGGACCGTGCCGAAGGTGCTGCTGGTGCCGGTGATGCTGGTCAGCGGCTCGGCGATCTTCTGCGCGGTGTTCGTGGCGGGCGCGGCCTTCCAGTTCCTGGCGCAGGACGCCGCCGAGGTGCAGAACGCGTTCACGTACGGCGGTACGACGCTGTTGCAGTATCCGCCGGCCGTGTTCGGCAAGGACCTGGTGCGCGGGGTGACGTTCGTGCTGCCGCTCGCCTTCGTCAACTGGCTGCCCGCGAGCTATGTGCTCGACCGGCCGTATCCGCTCGACCTGCCGCCGTGGACCGCGTTCGCGCCGCCGCTGGTGGCGGTGGCGTGCTGCGTACTGGCGGGCCTTGCGTGGCGGGCGGGGCTTCGTTCCTACCGCAGTACAGGGAGTTAGCACGTGAGGGACGGCGACTTCGTCGAACCGGGCCGGTTCATCGAACTGGACGGCGTGGAGAAGGTCTTCGACGTACGCAGGAAGACCGGTTTCCTGCGGCGCGAACGGCGACAGGTGCGGGCGGTCGACTCGATCTCCTTCACGGTGGCGCGCGGCGAGATGGTCGGCTACATCGGCCCGAACGGCGCCGGCAAGTCGACCACGATCAAGATGCTCACCGGCATCCTCACGCCGAGCGGCGGCCGGTTGCGGGTGGCCGGCATCGACCCCTCCCGCGAGCGCCGGCGGCTCGCGCAGCGCATCGGGGTGGTGTTCGGGCAGCGTACGACGCTGTGGTGGGATCTGCCGCTGATCGACTCCTACCGGCTGGTGCACCGCATGTACCGCATCCCCGACCGGCAGTACCGCGAGAACCTCGACCGCTGCGTCGAACTCCTCGAACTGGCCGACCTGTTGGACGTGCCGGTGCGCCAGCTCTCGCTCGGCCAGCGGATGCGCGGGGACATCGCGGCGGCGCTGCTGCACGACCCCGAGGTGCTGTACCTCGACGAGCCGACGATCGGCCTCGACGTCGTATCCAAGGCCAGGGTGCGGGAGTTCCTGCGCACGCTGAACACCGACCGGGCCACCACCGTCCTGCTGACCACGCACGACCTTCAGGACATCGAGCAGTTGTGCTCCCGGGTGATGGTCATCGACCACGGGCGGCTGGTGTACGACGGCCCGCTCGCCGGGCTGCACGAGGCCGGGGAGAGCGAGCGGACCCTGGTGGTGGACCTGGAACGGGAGGTCCCGCCGATCGAGGTGCCCGGGGCCCGGGTGACCAAGGTGGAGGGGCCCCGGCAGTGGCTCGCCTTCCCGGCGTCCGCGTCGGCGGCGCCGCTGGTGGCACGGATCGCCGCGAGCTACCCGCTGGCGGACCTGTCCGTGCGGGAACCGGACATCGAGGCGGTGATCGCCAGAATGTACGCCGGCGAGACCGAGGGCGCGGTCTCCTAGCCGTCCGGTGGCCCCGGCGCCTCGTAGCACGGGGACGGCCTCGTAGCACGGGGACGGGGGGAACTCGTAGGCTGCTGGGTATGACCGACGATGCCCCGGAACTGCGCGCCGCCGACGCCGATCGCGAGCGGGTCGCCGAGATCCTGCGGGACGCCCTCGCGGAAGGGCGGCTCGACATGGAGGAGTTCGGCGAACGGCTCGACGCCACCTACAAGGCGCGCACCTACGGGGAGTTGGCCCCGATCACCAGGGACCTGCCCGCGGCCGGCGCGGTGGCCCCGCCGCCCGCGGTGTCGCTGAACAAGCAGCCTGCGGCGGACGGGAGTTGGGCGGGCCGGATCGTCGGCGGTGAGGGCTCCTCGTCCTGGGCGGTCGCCGTGATGTCCGGGTTCCAGCGCAAGGGGCGCTGGACCGTGCCGCGCCGCTTCAACAGCTTCGCCTTCTGGGGCGGCGGCGAGATCGATCTGCGGGAGGCCGACTTCGCGGACCGCGAAGTCGTGATCAACTGCGTTGCGATCATGGGCGGTATGCAGGTCGTTGTGCCGCCCGGGGTGGAGGTCGTGGTGCGCGGCATCGGCATCATGGGCGGCTTCGACCACCGGCAGGAGGGCGTGCCCGGCGACCCCGGCGCGCCACGCGTGATCGTCACCGGCTTCGCCTTCTGGGGCGGCGTCGGCGTGGAACGCAAGATCGCCCGCGCGGAGCGGCAGCGGCTGAAGGAGGAACGACGGCAGGAGCGGCTGGACCGGAGGTCCGAACGCCGCGAACTCTCCGAGGGCCGGCGCGGGGACCGCATCCGCGACGAGCACGAACGACGCCGCCACTGGGAGCACTGACCGACACCCACCAGGAGGACCGTTCGCCCCGGCCCTCGGGTCTTGGAGTGCTGTCCGGTCCTCGGGTCATGGCGGCCTGTCCGGCCCCCGGGTCCTGGGGCGCTGTCGCCCCAGGGGCACGGGGGCTGCCCGGGCTTCTCCGGGTCATGGGGTGCTGCCGCTCGGGGCACAGGGGGCTGCCGCCCCCGGAGGCCGGGCCCGCTGCCGGGAGTTGGTCCGCCCGATGGCCACGGCCTGGGGCATCCGGGCCATCGGGCGGGGTCTATGAGGCCGGTGCGGTCTCCCTTGGGGGTTGGCCCGCGCCGGGTCTTGCCGGAGTCGTCCCGTGCCGGAGCCTTGGTCGGGTGCCGCTTCGGGGTTGTGGTCGCCCAGGCAACGAAACCGGGCGTTCGGGAGTTGCGGTGCGTTAGTTGGCCGCCCCGGGGGGCCTATGCGGCCGTCAGGCGACCGCCGTCAGCTCCGCGACCCGGGCGAGTTCTTCTTCCAGGCGGTCGCGTCCGAGGGCGGCGAACTCCCGGTCCAGGTCCGCCGGTGTCACGTCATGGAGTTCCACCATCGTGCGGGCGGCCCGGACCCAGGGAGCCCACTGCGACCCGTACTTCACCTGCTCCATCTGGCACCCCGGGACGGTCTGGAGCGTCACGGGATGATGAAGGGGACCGACGACTCCCCACGCGGGCACGCGTCTCGCCCATGCCGCCACGAACCGCCCACCCCGCAGGGCACGGCAGAGCTGGATGGAGATTCCGGCGCAGGGTACGCACACCGGCGGGCTCGTCGTGAGTTCCCCCTCCCGGATCGCGCCGACGCTGTCCCGCAGGAGAAACAGATGCGGACCGCCCGGGTCCGGCGGCATCCGACCGCAGACCTGGCACATCATGTTCAGCATCGCCCGGCGCTGCCGGTACGGATGGACGTTCCGCAGTTGTGGGCTGCCCCGGCGCTGCTTCGGCCGCAGGGCGTACCGGACCCAGAGCACACCGAAACTGTCCCGGTCGTACGGGGTTTCATCCGCGTACGCGATCCCGGGGGCGGCGCGGCTGCGGGTGATCGGGCACTTCAGGAGTCTTTCCTCGCTCCATCCGGCGATGTAGGGGACAACACCTGGCGGTGCCGGAGGCAACACGATCGAGAACCTTCCTATGTCGAGGGTGTCGGCCCGGCACACCGCAGGGCATCTCGGGGTCGGTGTGCCGGGCGGGCCCGTCGGCCCCCGCGGGGGAGAGTCGGGTGCGGGAAGTCGACGGGCGCGTGGGGCTCCGGTCGCTCCCTGGGGCGTGAGCGACCGGAGCCGGTCATGGGGTCAGCGGCCGATCCCGGCCACGAGGGCGCCCAGGAGGACGGCCAGGACCAGCGCGTAGAGAAGCTGTCCGGTCGGGCTGTCCGGCCTCATGCGCATCGCTGCCGTTCCGCCCGATGGGCGCGCCGAGTTGATGGCGGACCATCTGTGAGGCATACGGGTCTTGCGTCGTGCCACGGAGATCACCGCTCCGTTTTCGGGGCGCAGTCCGTGTGCCAGTACGCCAGCAGCGGAGGAGCGTCACGGCGGGCCAGCATCCCCCGGCGGCACGCCTCAAGGCTCTTGATCGGGTTATTGCATGACGGGCACGTTTCACCGGGCGGGGCGTACGTCGTGTATTCCATCTGCCGCGCGTCGCTGCCTACCTCGGCGCGCTGGAGACTTCGCGGGAGTCTGGTTGTAGGTTTGGGCACTGTCGTCAACCCCTTGATGGTTGGTGGCCGAGCCCCCGGACGTTCGCCGCGTCGCGGGGGTCCTTGCTGTTCGGCACACAGGTTGTGCCGTCTGAAGAGCTTCAGCCGTGCAGGGGGCCTCGGGGAACCGCGAACGGGGAACCCCGCAAGGCATTTGGGGAACCCTGCTGGGGTTCACAGGGCTACTCTGAGGAGGAGATCACTTCTGTCTCTCCAGGGGCGCTCATGGATGACCGCACAACCCGACGCAGCCGGTATGCGCTGACGATCCCTGACACGCTGCTTCACAGTGAGAGGATGCGCCGAGCCTGCGCGGCCCGGGACTTCCAAGAGATCTTCCGTCTCGTTAACAGGCGTACGGATTCTAGTTATGCGGTGATCGCTTCAGCGGTCGGCAAGATGACCAGTGGCCGCGTGAGTGACATCATCCGTGGCGTCCGTAGCATTCGAGGGCAAGAAGTGATCGAACGGGTGTGTGATGGATTTGGCATCCCCGGGGAAATGCTGAGCGTTCCTAAACGGCCGTGGGAGCAATCGCTTCCGGTCACTGACCTTGCGTCGAACAGAAATGCAGAGCTGGATTACTCGGCCGAGACCATCGAAAACCCTGACCTGGTAACTGTTGCAGGTCTGCGGCAGCAGGTTCGGACTCTGGAATCTCGGTATGCGACTGAGCCGTCTACTGTGCTGGTTGCCGAAACCGGAAGGCTCCTGGGAAAGCTCACTCAGTGGTTGGGCCGCAGCGTTCCGTACCCTGTGAGCCGAGATGTGCAGGCTGCTGTAGCCGAAACCTCCACCTTCATGGGGCAATTGGTCTGGGACGCTTCGGGGAGGACTGACCACGTCACGGCTCGTACTTACTTTGGTCAGGCGGTCAACGCGGCGCGAGAATTGGGAGATCCCGTATCGGAAGGGCTGGCGCTGCTTCGTACGTCGTTCGTAGCCCTCTACGGCGAGAAGAATCCTTCCGCAGGACTTGAACTGACCCTGGAAACAGCGGAGAAGGTGCAAAAATCCAGCAACATTCTGGGCGGCCTTGCGTTCCTGCATTCCGCAGAAGCGTACGCCATGCTGCGGCGGCGAATTGAGTGCGAAAGATCACTCCGTGCGGCAGAGAGGCTCCTCGGGCGGGCCGAGCCGAATGATGCAGGATTGTCCATGGTGTCCCCGGGGCAATTCGGCCGCCTTGCCGGTTCGTGTTTTTTGTTCCTCGGTGATGCCCCCAAGGCCGAGGCTCTACTCCAAGAAAGCGTCACAGAGGTTCGGGAAAAATCAAAGTCTCAGGCGATCGTCCTCGGGAATCTGGCACTGGCGCGTATCCAGCAGAAGAAGGTTGACGAGGCTGTCGGAACCCTCCATAGGGCGATTGGAGTCGTGGAAGGAAACCGCGGTGGTGGCGGACTCAACCTGATCTTCAAGGCAGGCAGGGAACTGCAATCCTGGAACGACCTTTCAGGCGTGCGGGACCTTAATAGTCGACTTTTCGGATTGATCGCAGCTTGAGGGAGGGAATGGCGAGTGAATGCCGATGAAACCCGGAAGGAAAAGCAGAAGATTCGGGAAGGGGTATGGTCGCTGCTTGACGGTAAGAAAGCAGTATTGACCGAAGCAGCCGGATGCATCCCGTTCTTCTTTGGCGCAGATTCCGCTGCTCTCCGCCTCGCCGCCCATCCTGCATGGAAGGCGTCTCGTGTCATCAAGGCAGTTCCGGACAAAGCTCAGATGGCAGTGAGGGAGCAGGCTCTCAAAGAGGGGAAGCGGGTTTACATGGCTGCACCAAAACTTGCCGCCGCCAAGCCCTTCTATTTTCTGGATCCCGAAGCTCTGACCATTTCTGCCGGTGAAGCCGCCGACAGGCGAACAGCGACCCAATATGCAATCCCTGTAGACCTCGATGAAATGCCACCCGTTGATCTAGTGGTATGCGGCAGTGTGGCCGTCAACTCGCGCGGGGCTCGACTCGGCAAAGGTGCTGGATACGCGGATATTGAAGTGGCCCTTCTGCAAGAAGCCGGACTGATCGGGTCTGACGTGCTCATCGCAACTACGGTGCATGAGTTGCAAGTGATCGACAGAGAGATTCCGGAATCTGCCCATGACTTCCGGGTCGACCTAATTATCACGCCGGAGAGAATCATTGAATGCCCGCCCCATGAGCGGCCTCGGGGGATTATCTGGGACTCTCTGAACCCGGAGATGATCGCGGAGATTCCAGCTCTGGCAAACCGAAGGTCTTGAATGGTCAGCGCTGATTGTCTTCAACAGATCACCCGGCCGATTGGCCGCTCTCATGTCCCGGCCCGCCGACCAGGCCCGGTTGCCCCTTGGGGCGCGGGCGACCGGAGCCGGCCGGGGGACGAGCCCGTTGCACCGGCCGGGGATGTCCATCTCAAGATCGAGATGGCCGAACGAGGCTTTCAGCAAGCCGAGTTGGCCCAATCCGTCAATGCCGAGTCACTGGCCGCAGGCGAGCGGGACGGCGTAGGAGAGCGCACCGTACGGACGTGGCTGACCGGAAGAACCACCTGGCCTCACCGTGCGAAGCGCAACGCCTTGGAGGCAGTTGGAGCGGGCCCGTGCCGTACGCCGTGTCCTCACGACCGCCTCACCGTCAAAGGTGGTGCGGGACTTCGACGAGCGCCTTCACGGCGTTTACCCGTAGCAGAGGGGGTCTCCGATGCGCGTAGGGATCACCGGACACCGCGGGCTCAGCAAGGACGTGGAGCAACGGGTACGCGCCATGCTCGATGAGGTCGTAGGCGACTTGGACACCGCTGACCTGACGGCCGTGTCGTGCATCGCCGATGGTCCCGATTCGTGGTTTGCGGAAGCAGTGTTGAAGCAGGGCGGCCGGCTTGAAGTCGTCGTTCCCGCGGCGGAGTACCGCGAGAGCCTTCCGGAGTGGCACCACCCCGTCTATGACGAGCTGTACGGCGGCGCGGTCGACATCCACGAAACCGGCATGACCGAGTCAACCTCCGAGGCGCACCAGGCGGGAAGCGAGATCCTCGTGGGCCTGGTCGACGAGCTGATCGCCGTGTGGGACGGGAAACCGGCCTGGGCGTTCGGCGGGACAGCGGACGTGGTCGCTTACGCGGAGCGGACCGGTGTGCCCGTGCGCATCGTGTGGCCGGACGGCGCCAGCCGCTGACCGGGCGAGAGCCGCGCGAGCAGCGCGTCGAGGTCGGACGCGTCCATACGGGCCGGCATGGCAGAGCCCCCCGGCGCCATGGGGCGCTACCCGACCCCGTCACGGGGCTGCCCGCGTCCGGGGTCACGGGGTGCCGCCGGCGGAGCGTTTCAGCCTAGTCCGCCGCCGTGAGCGGCCGCGCGATGTCCTCCAGGGCCCGTCGCTGCGCCGGTACCGCAAGGACCGCCGCGACCAGCCCGGCCGCGCACATCAGGCCCGCTCCGACCTGGAAGGCGAGGACCGTGTCGGCGACCCTGCCGGTGCCGGTGAGTTCGGCGAACAGCAGGGGGCCGCTGATCCCGCCGGCGGCGGTGCCGAGGGCGTAGAAGAAGGCGATGGACATGGCCCGGGTCTCCATCGGGAAGATCTCAGAGACGGTCAGATAGGCGCTGGATGCGCCCGCCGAGGCGAAGAACAGCACCGCGCACCAGCACGCGGTCAGCGTGCCCGCGCCGAGAGAACCCCGGTCGAACAGCCAGGCCGTGCCGAACAGCAGCAGGCCGGAGAGCAGATACGTCGAGGAGATCATCACCCGGCGGCCCACGGTGTCGAAGAGCTTGCCGAGCAGCAGCGGGCCCAGGAAGTTGCCGGCCGCGATGACGACGAAGTAGTACCCGGTGTGGCCGGCGGGGACGGCGAAGAACGTGGTCAGGATCGCGCCGAAGCCGAAGGTGATCGCGTTGTAGAGGAACGCCTGCCCGATGAAGAGGGCGAAGCCGAGCACGGCGCGTCTGCGGTAGTCGCACAGGACCGTGCGGGCGATCTCCCTGAAGCCGATGCCGCGGCGCTGGCGGATGACCAGTTCGCCGTGCGGCGCGGGCAGCGGCTCGCCCCGCTCCGCGGTGACCCGTCGCTCGATCGCGGCGACGATCCGTTCCGCCTCCCGCTCCCGGCCGTGGATGAGCAGCCAGCGCGGGCTCTCCGGGACGTGCCGCCGCACCAGGAGGATGGCCAGGGCGAATACGGCGCCCAGCGCGAACGTCAGCCGCCAGCCGACGTCCGCGGGCAGCAGGTCTGTGTTCAGCGCGACGATCGACAGCAGCGAACCGCCGACCGCGCCCAGCCAGAAGCTGCCGTTGATGAGGAGGTCGACCCGGCCGCGGTAGTACGCCGGGATCAGCTCGTCGATCGCCGAATTGATGGCCGCGTACTCGCCGCCGATCCCGAAGCCGGTCAGGAAGCGGAACAGGAAGAACCACCAGGTGGAGAAGGAGGCCGCGGTCAGCGCGGTGGCGGCCAGATAGAGCCCCAGGGTGATCATGAAGAGCTTGCGGCGGCCGTAGCGGTCGGTCAGACGGCCCCAGAAGAGGGCGCCGGAGCAGGCTCCGGCGACATACAGCGCGGCGGCGACCCCGGTGACCTCGCCCGACGTGATCGGCAGCCCGCTGCCGGGCTCGGACAGCCGGCTCGCGATGTTGCCGACGACCGTGACCTCCAGGCCGTCCAGGATCCACACGGTGCCGAGGCCGAACACGATCCTCCAGTGCCAGCCGGACCAGGGCAGGCGGTCCAGCCGGGCGGGCACGGAGGTGGTGACGGTCCGGCCGGTGGCGGCCTCGGCAGCGGTCATGGCGCGGGCTCCCTCGTCGTCGGTCGCCGCGTCGCCGAAGAGCCCGGCCGGGTCCCCGCCACCTGCCCGGCTAAGCGCCGAACGCCCGCGACACCGTGTAGATCAACAACCCTGCCAGGGAACCCACCACCGTGCCATTGATGCGAATGAACTGCAGGTCACGGCCGATGTGTGCCTCGATCTTCCGGGTGGTGTGCTCGGCGTCCCAGCCGGCCACGGTGTCGGTGATCAGGGAGGTGATCTCCTTGCGGTAGGTCGTCACGACATGCACCGCCGCGCCCTCGACCCAGCTGTCGACCTTGTCCTGGACCTTGGGTTCGGTGGCCATCCGGGCGCCCAGGGACAGCAGCGCGGCGCGCACCCGCAGCCGCAGCTCGCTGCGCTCGTCCTCGGCGGCCGAGACGATCATGGATCGTACGGCCGTCCAGGCGGAGGCGATCAGGTCCTGCACCTCGCCACGGCCCAGCACCTCGCCCTTGAGCCGTTCCACGCGCGCGCGGGTGTCCGTGTCGGACTGCAGGTCGGAGGCGAAGTCGCCGAGAAAGCGGTCGAGGGCGCCGCGCGCCGGGTGGGAGGGCATGTCCCGCATCTCGGTGACGAAGCGCAGCAGCTCCTTGTAGACCCGTTCGCCGACCTTCTTGTCGACGAAGCGCGGCGTCCAGCCGGGAGCGCCGCCCTGGACGGCGTCCATGACCTGCTCGTCGTGCAGGACGAGCCAGTCGTGCGCCCGGCCGACGATCAGGTCCACGAACCGTTTGTGACCGCCGTCCGCGACGATCTTCTCCAGCATCTTCCCCATGCCGGGGGCGATCTCCTGGGTGTCGGCACGGCGCGTGATGGCCTCGCCGACCACCGCCTGGACGTCGGAGTCGCGCAGCACGGTCAGGGCGCCGCGCAGGGCCGTGGCCAGCTCCGCCGTCACCCGGTCCGCGTGCTCCGGCTCGGCCAGCCAGGCGCCGAGTCTGCTGCCGATGCCGACGGCGCGCAGCCGCTGCCGTACGACGTCCTCGGACAGGAAGTTCTCGCCGACGAACTCGCCGAGCGAGACGCCGAGCTGGTCCTTCTTGTTGGGGATGATCGCGGTGTGCGGGATGGGCAGGCCGAGGGGGTGCCGGAAGAGGGCGGTGACCGCGAACCAGTCGGCGAGCGCGCCGACCATGCCGGCCTCGGCCGCCGCGGCGACATAGCCCGCCCAGGGGCCCGCGCCCGCGTTCGACGCCCATTTCGCGAGGATGTAGACGACGGCCACGAAGAGCAGCAGGCCGGCCGCGGTGAGCTTCATGCGCCGCACGCCGCGCTGCCGCTCCGCGTCGGCCGGGGTGAACGACGTCATGGCGCGGTAGCTGCGCGGCACCGCGGTCCCGGCCGCCGCGCCCGCCGCCGTACCGTCCGCCGCACCCTCGATCGTGCGTTCGGTCATACGTTCGGTCGTGCGCCCTTTCGCGCCTTCCTTCGTGCCGTCCATACGCTCCACCCGTTCGGTGATCCCGCACCCATTGTCCCAACCTGACCGACTCCTGGAACGGAACAAGAGTTCCCGGCGTCTGTCGGGACGGGGGTTTGCACAGGGTCCTGTCAGGTCACCCCGGCTCATGGCACATCATGGGCTCGTCGGACCGGAGCCAGGGCTCCCCTCGCCGAGGAGAACAACACAAGCATGACCAGGCGTCATGGCTACGTCCTGCTCAGTGCGGTGATCGCGCTGGTGCTGGGACTGTCCGCCGCCATCTACGCCGGCGTGGCGGCCGGCGACGGCACGCCCCGCACCGCCGTCGCCGCCCACCGCCCGCGCCACGACCCTTCGGCGGCCCCCGCGTCCACGGGCACCTGGGTCGGCGCCTGGTCCGCCTCCCCGGTCGGCGGCGAACCCGGCACGGAGACACAGGGCATGGCGGGCCGCTCGATACGGAACGTGGTGCACACGGGCGTGGGCGGCACCAGCGCCCGGATCACGCTGTCCAACCTCTACGGCCAGTCGGCGCTGGCCGTCACGCACGCGTCCCTGGCGGTCGCGGCCGGTGACGGCACCGCGGCCGCCGTGGCGCGCACGATGCGGCGGCTCACGTTCGGCGGCAGCACCGGCGCGGTGATACCGCCCGGCGGGCAGGTGGTGAGCGACGCCGTGCGGATCACCGTCCCGCACGACGCGGACATCCTGGTCACCACGTACTCCCCGACCGCGGCCGGACCGGTCACCTACCACCCGCACGCGCGGCAGACCTCGTACGTCGCCCACGGCGACCGCACCGAGGACGCGGCCGGGGCCCGCTACACCGAGCAGACCTCGTTCTGGCGCTATCTGACCGCCCTCGACGTGCTGAGCAACGAGTCCGACGGCACGGTGGTCGTGCTCGGCGACTCGCTCACCGACGGGATAACCTCCACCGAGAACGCCAACCGCCGCTGGACGGACCTCCTCGCCCGGCGGTTGCGCAACGCCGTCGCGGGCGGCGCGGACATGCCCCGCTACAGCATCGTCAACGCGGGCATCAGCGGGAACCAGATACTCGCGGACGGTCTTGGCCGGCCCGCCGACAACGAGAGCGCGCTCGACCGCTTCGACCGGGACGTGCTCGACCGTACGAACGTCAAGGTGGTCGTCATCGACCTAGGGGTCAACGACATCCTGCGCAACCCGCGGCTCGCCGACCCGGACCGCATCGTCGAGGGGCTGCGCACGCTGGTCGACCGGGCCCACGCCCGCGGCCTCAAGGCCGTCGGCGCCACCCTGATGCCGTTCTCCGGGCACCGCGGCTCGACACCGGCCCGCGAGCACGTCCGCCAGGAGATCAACGCCCGGATACGCGCGGGCGGGGTCTTCGACGCGGTGGCCGACTTCGACGCGGCCCTGCGGGACCCGTGGAGCCCGCGGCGGCTGCGCCCGGAGTACGACTCCGGCGACCATCTGCACCCCAGCGACCGCGGCTACCGCAAGATGGCCGAAGCCTTCGACCTGCACGACCTCAAGGGCGCGGGCCAGGCAGACCTATAGCGGAACCAGCGCCGACAGCCGGCCGACGGCGACAGGGTCGTGACAGCTCAGCCGTCGGCCGGGGGGCGTCCTGCGGGGCGGGCGTGGGCGTAGCGGAGCGGTGGGGTGTGTGGCTCGGGTGGTGGTCGATGTCTGTCCGGAGCCGGGCTGTGCCGTCGGGCGGCTGCGGCGTCGTTGTGGCTGGTCGCGCCCGCGCGGCGGAGCCGCATATTGATACAGCCCCGCGCCCCTTCGGGGCGCTGATCGGAGCCGCCGGAACGGAGAGGCGGCTGCCCGTTGGAGGCGCGCCCTGCCGGAGGGTCCGCGTCTATCCCCCGGAGGGTCACGCGCCGGTGGTCGATCCCGGGCGGATGATCATCAGCACCGTCACGGTCGCCCACAGGATGTTGAACATCCCGGTGAACATGGCGAGCCGTACGGTCGTCTCCCGCGTGCCCGAGCCCTCGACCAGCGCGCTCTGCCGCGGCAGCACCAGCGCCACCAGCACCACGGCGGCCAGCGCGGTCAGCACGATCGACACGATCAGCCAGGCGCTGCCGAGCACCCCCATGCTGCTCGCGGTGGCGAACCCGAAGACGGGCACGACGACGCCGACGACGCCGTACACCCGGCAGATCCGGTGCAGCAGCTCCACGGTCTCGGTGGCCCGGACATCCTCCGGGGCGGCAAGCGCCCGGCGGGCGGCCGGCGGGAACATGCTGGCGGCGACGGTGACGGGACCGATGGCGACGATGGCGGCCAGTACGTGGACGGCGAGCAGAAACTTGGTCACGGAGCGACGCTAGACAGCCGGCCGGACCGGCAGAAGCGGCAGTAATGCCAGAGACCAACGGATTCCCGCCGCCCGCCCCACCACGCCGAACCGGTCCACTTACCCCGGCCCACCTGCCTGGCCGCAATCCGTCGTACGCTACGTTCCTGCCATGCACACCGTGGCCGTACTGGCGCTGGACCAGGTCATCCCCTTCGACATCGCCGTCCCGATCGACACCTTCGGCTGGGCCCGGCTGCCGGACGGCCGCGAGGCCTACCGGATCCGGGTGTGCTCACCGCCGGGCGAGATGAGCGCGGGCGCGTTCACCGTGCGGGCGCCGTACGGTCTGGAAGCGCTTGCGGACGCCGACACGATCATCCTGCCCGGGGTCGCGGACCCGACGGTGCCACTGCCGCCCGGGGTGGCCGAGGCGCTGCGCGCCGCGGCGGCGAACGGCACGCGCATCGCGTCGATCTGCGTCGGCGCGTTCGTCTTCGCGGCGACGGGCCTGCTGGACGGCCTGCGGGCCACGACGCACTGGGCGGCGGCCCGCCATCTGGCAGCCCGCCACCCGGAGATCACCGTCGACCCGAACGTCCTGTACGTCGACAACGGCCAGTTCCTCACCTCGGCGGGCGCTGCCGCCGGAATGGACATGTGCCTGCACATGATCCGCAAGGACTATGGCTCCGCGGTCGCCGCGCACGCGGCCCGCATGTGCGTCATGCCGCTCGAACGGGAGGGCGGCCAGGCCCAGTTCATCGTCCACGAGCTGCCCCCGGCCCCCGCCGGCGCCACCCTGGAACCGCTCCTGGAGTGGCTGGAGGACCACTGCGACCAGGACCTCACCCTGGAGGAGGTGGCCGCGAAGGCGGGCATGAGCACCCGCACCCTGAACCGCCGCTTCCGCGAGCAGACCGGCACGACCCCGCTCCAGTGGCTGCACCGGGCGCGGGTGCGGCGGGCGCAGCACCTGCTGGAGACGACCGCGCACCCTGTCGAACGCATCGCGCACCAGGCGGGTTTCGGCTCCCCGACGGCGTTCCGGGAACGGTTCAGGCGGGTGGTGGGGACGAGCCCCCAGGCGTACCGCCGGGCGTTCCGCTCCCGTGGCGGTGCCCCTGCCGGCGCCGGAACGGTCTGACAACGGAAAGCCGACCCAAGGGCCCACGCACGGGCACGCCCCGGACCGATACCGCGGGCCGGTAGGGCGGGGTCCGGGTTCGGGTGGTCCGCAGTGCTGCGCACGGGTGTGCGGGCCGGTAGGGCGGGGGTCGGGTTCAGGGGGTCCGAAGGCTGCGTACGGGGCCTCGGGCCGGTGGGGCGGGGGTCGGGTTCGGGTGGTCTGAAGGGCTGCGTGCGGGTGTCCGGATCGTACGGCGGGGACGGGGCTCAATGGGTCCGAAGGCTGGGTACGGTTGCGCGGACCGGTGCCGCGAGTGCCGGGCTCAAGGGGTCTGAAGGGCTGCGTACGGGTGTCCGGGCCGGTACGGCGGGGGCCGGGTTCAGGGGGTCCGAAGGCTGCGTACGGTGCGCGGACTGATGCCGCGGAGCCGGGCTCAGGGGGTCCGAAGGGTGCGTACAGGTCCCGGGATCGGTGCGGCCGGGTGGGCTCAGGCGCGTCGGTCGGCGATGGCCCAGGAGGCCAGTGCGACGGCGCCGGCGACCCCGAACACGGACGGCCAGGCGCCGATCTTCTTGGCCAGCGGATGCGACCCGGCGAAGGCGGCGACGTAGGCGGCGCCGAGCGCGCCCGCCGCCTTGGGCCCGGCCTCCTTGTGCCACCGCTGAGCGGCGGCGGCCCCCGCGACGGCCAGGACGACCCCGCCGAGCTGCCGCTTCTTCGTCCAGCGGGCGACGCCGTACCCCCCGACGAGCCCGCTCGCGGCGATCACGGAGCTGGGAACCTTGGCCATGTCTGCCTCCTAGTGTCACTGCCCCGAGGCTAACCCCGCCCCCGCGCACCGCCCCGAACCTGAGTCAAGGCGTGTCAACCTTCCGCCGGCATCAGAGGCGCCAGGGGCGAGGCCGCCGCCGGGGCAAGGAGGTGCGCCGACGATGCTTCAGACCCGATCCAAGGGCCGATGCGGCCCCGTCGGCAGCTCCGCCTCGATGACATCACCCGGCCGGACCCGACCGCCCGCCTTCACTACGCTCATGATGCCGGCCTTGCGCACGAGGTTCCCGTCCGCGTCCCGCCCGACGACCTGCTTCAGCAACCCGGCCTGGAAGGCATCGATCTGCACACACGGATTGCGCAGCCCGGTCACCTCGACCACGGCCTCGTCACCGATCCGCAGCAGCGTTCCCACGGGCAGCCCCAGCAGGTCGATGCCCCGGGTGGTGATGTTCTCGCCCAACTCCCCGGGCCCGACCCGGAACCCGGCCGCGTCGACTTCCTCGAACAGCTCCTCGTGCATGAGGTGCACCTGCCGAAGATTCGGCTGCGTGGGATCCTGCGCGACCCGCGACCGATGCTTGACGGTCACCCCGGAATGCACATCCCCCTCGACCCCGAGCCCGGCAAGCAACGTGATGCTCTCCCGGTTCGGCTTGGTGAACGAATACACCCCGTTACAACTGACAGCTATGACTGTGCCCTGCATATGTCGCCCCCTCGCGTCACCGAGACCCTAACCCGTGGTGGAGCGAGCCGTGTCCGGGGTGGCCCGAAGGGCTGTCGGCGAAGGCGACGCGAGAGAGAGGTCGGTGTCGCCCTGCGGTCGGGTGCTAGCGGGCCAGTACGTTCGCGAAGTAGCCCAGATGAGGATTGTCCGGGGTGCCGACGAGCAGCATGCGGTCCAACAGGATGTTGTTGTGCTCGCAACTGGTCTCGGGGAGCATCACGCAGGCGTGGCAAGCCGCGAGGTTGGTTCCGCCGGTGCCGGATGCCTCGGCCTCCATGCAGAGCGGGTCGGAAGAACACCACTCGGCGCGGTGGACGGCCGAACGGACCGTGCGATCCAGAAGCGCCGGTTCGCCCTGCGCGACGAGACCGCCGAGGCCGCCCGCGGAGTCGCTCGTCGCCGTGTACACGAGAACCCCGGCCATGTCGTCGGCGGCGTACAGGCGCTCGCGCAGGGAAGCGGCCGGGTAGCCGGCCTCCAGGCTCCACTCGTTGATGAGGACGTGGGCCAAGGTGTGCAGCAGCACCATGCGAGGGGAGGCCGGGGAGGGGACGACCCGGCTCGGGTCGCCGACCCGCTGCTCCAGCACCCGCTGGTGAGCGGTGCGCATCCGCTCGATCCGGGCTGCCACGGCCGGGGCTTTCTCCCAGGTGCCGAGTCGGTCCTCGTCCAGGCGGAGGAAGACTCCTTCGCCGCGGACCTCCATGGCCGGGAGCCAGCGCAGGGGAGATTCGGAGAGAGACATCTCTTTCGATTCGGACGTCGACTCGGGGTCGGCGAGCCGGGTGAACGCCTTCAGTGCGCGAACCTCGCGGAGTTTCTTGACCAGCATCGGGCCGGTGACGCCGAGTGAATCGAGCACGCTCTGGTCACCCAGCGGGCTTTCGCAGACGAACTGCTCGTCGCGGGAGTGTTCCCGCTCGTCGTTGCCCGAACGGAGACGTTCGTACTCCTTGTTGCGCAGGGCGCGGTAGCGATGGTCGAAGGTGGGGGCCGCCTCACCGTTGGGATCCTCCTCGCGCTCCGCGTCGAGCAGCGCCATCACCTCGTCCAGCGGTACGGGGCACTTTCCCTTGAAAACACCTTTGAGATAGATCTCGACGTGCTCGCGCGTGTCGTACTCGCGGAGCGCGTCCCAGTGTTCGGCGAGCGGATCGGCGCGGCCGTCGCTCCACGGAGGGATGGAGAGCGCCGACTTCAGCACCGGCTGCCACACCGCAGATGAACCGCGCTGCAGCGTGCGGAGGGGGAGTCCGCACTCCTGGGCGGGGGCCGACGTGCCGAGCCACGGGCGCGTGCCTCGGCACGTGAGGCCCAGGTCCTTGAGCGCGTTCCTGCGGAAGGAGCCCTCCATCGAGACCTTGGGAGCCTGCCCACAGGTGCATGAGACGAGGATCGAGCGAAGCGAGGCCGTACGCCCCGACGAGCGCAACTTGAGCTTTCCCTCGCACTGTCCGGCCGCCGTGGCACCGCGATCGGCGGAGCGGTGGATCCATTGCCAGTACGGGAACTCACCGAGGTGGCCGGCCTCACAGGCAACGACGAAACGAGAGGGTACGAGGTCGACCTCACACGTGCCGCAGACGCTTCGACCGGCGGGCGGGTTGAAGTCGCGGTGTCGTTGCAGTTCGGTGCACTCGGGGCAGAAGTGCATCACGGGGAAGCGTCGAACCCGCAGGCCGTCCTTGCTGGTGTCGTCCGAGGCGGGCGGTAGCCGGAAGTAGTCGACGTCGAGAAGTCGGGCCAGACGCCGTTCGTGGATCCGTGGGGACTCGTCGAGGCTCCAGCTTCTGTCGGCCTCGTCCAACCCCGAGACCACGAAGGACTCATGGTCGACGGCGATCAGCGAACCGATGCCGTACGTCGTGATCGCCTGTGCGCGGCGGACCGAACCGCGCCGCGGAAGGTTGTGTGCGGGAACGGCGCCGTTCGCGCCGGTCCGGCGACGACGGGCGGGGGGCGGGGTCATCGGGTTCCCTCCATGAACAGGGCGGATTCGGCGTCGACGTCGCGCAGGCTCCACAGCGTGGACCATGCCTTGGCGTCCTCGGACTCGTCGTCGTACGCCTTCAGGAGTGAGGGGGTGCGGCTGCCCCTGCGTGGTTCGAAGAGGAGGCCGCCGTGGATGTCGGCCTCCTTGCACCACCACTTGACGAAGTCGTCGAAGTCCTGGGATACAGCGTCGGTCTCCTCCGGGGTGACCTCGCGGACGCGGTCCAGGAGCACGGCCCTGATGCGGCCCCGGAGGAGGTGCTCGTAGGACTCGACCTTGCCGGCGCCCTCATTGGGGCGGGCAGCGGGGATCAGGATGCGGGCGAGGGCGACGATCACCGCGTGCAGACCCCGTTCGCGAGCGCGGGTGGAGAACGGCGTGACGGAGGTGGACTCGACCTCGCGGTAGAGGGCCGAGTGGAAATGCTGGAAGCTCTCGTAGTGGGAACGATCCCGGGATCTGGCCGAGTTGAGCATGACCGTGACCAGGCCGGGGTGGGCGCGGCCGACCCGGCTGGTGGCCTGGATGTACTCGGCGGTCGTCTGCGGCTGGCCCATCACGGCCATGAGACCGAGGCGATCCACGTCGACGCCCACCGCGATCATGTTGGTGGCCAGCAGGACATCCACGGTGTCCTCGTCGGGCAGCCTCTTCTCGATGCCCTTGAGGCGGGTGGGGATCTCGCTGGCGTCGACACGGCTCGTCAGCTCCGAGTAGTTGGCGACCGAGCGGACTTCCACCCCCTCACGCTCGGCGAGTAGTTCCAGATAGGCCACCACGTCGTCGTGGACCTGGAGTTCGGCCGCGGAGAGCAGTCGGAGGCTGTTGAAGTAGCCGACGAGACTCCAGTACGCGTCGCGTACCTCGTCCTCGGTCTTGGCGTGCTTGGCCCGGTGCAGCAGCGACGCGTACGTGCGGATGAGCAGGGTGGACTGGCTGGTGCCGGGGGCCAGGAGACCGACATAGCGGCGGCTCGCCTTCTCCTCGCGTGGCGTCTCCACGGCGAACCACGAGTCGCGGGCGTCCAGACCGGCGGGCGGGAACTGCCGTACTTCGCGGGCGAAGAGGTGGCGTCCCTGATCGGCGGCGCGACGGATGGTCGCCGTGGAGGCGATCACCTTCGGTCGGTCGGCGAGCGCGTCCACGGCGGTCTCGTACAGGCCGGTGAGCGTTCCCAAGGGACCTGAGATCAGGTGCAGTTCGTCCTGGACGATCAATTCCGGGGGCGGCGTGTCGTCTTCCGGGTCGTCGAGGTTGAAGAGCGCCGAGGTCGCAGGACGCCACGGCATCGAGGCGAACTTGTCGACGGTGGCGATCACCAGCGTCGGCCGGGCGTCGTAGACCGCCTCGTCGATCAGGTGAACAGGCAGGCCGTGGGCGAAGTCACAGTCCGTGCCGGGGCAGCGGACGTGCATCCGCTTGGCTTCCTCGTCGGTCTCGTAGCTCCGTGCGTCGAGGCGGGTCCCGCACCACGGACAGGCGTGCAACTGGACGGGGTTCTCGGTGGCGAGGCGCTTGCCGAGGTTCGCGCGCAACTCATCGAGCCTCCGGGCGGCCTCGGCCAGCGTGTTGGGGGTGGCCGAACGGCCCACCCACATGCCGATGGAGAACTCCTCACGTCCCAACCCGGGCATGCGGCGCCGCATCTGCTCCATGGCGCAGAGCAGGATTGCCGCACGTTCGAACTGCTGAAGGGTGAGCAGTCGCAGCGTGTAGCGCATGAGGACGGTGACACCGCCGCCGTCGGCACCCTTGCGGATGCGACGCAGGAACGACGTGAGGGCGATCAGCCCGAGGTAGGCCTCCGTCTTGCCACCACCGGTGGGGAACCACAGCAGGTCGGAGACCTTCCGGTCGCGGTGTCCGGGGTCGTCGATGCTGGCCAGACAGAGCAGCACGAACGCGATCTGGAACGGGCGCCAGCGCCCGACCGCCGGATCGGGGGCGCCGATGCGTCCGCCCTTCACCCATGCGCTGCGGGCGCGCTGCTCGGCCATGGCTCGGTTGGCGAGCCGGAATGCCTTCATCAGATCCGGCTTGGCGCACAGTAGCTCGATGCCCTCGCGGATCCGGTCGAGTGCCTCGCGGCACGCCTTCACCTGGTCCCGCGCGGGCTTCTCATGGGTGTCGCCCACCAACGCCGCCGCCTCGGCCGCCTTGCGATCGATCCAGCGTTCGTAGCCCGTGGCAAGCACCTTTAGGGCGGCCAGGATCTCGGTGTCGGACTTCTCCGCCAGTTCCAGCATGGACAGTGCCGAGCTGTCGATCTCCGGGTTGGAGTCGGTGAGCAGTACCTCCACGGAGGGCACGAACTGGCTCCGCACCTCCGGGACGGCAGCCGGGACGGTCTCGGTCACACCGATCGGCGACGGCGTCCAGTCCCATTCGGCGGCACAACCGTGACCGACCGCGAAGGTCGGGGCGTGGCGGTGCAGCAGCCGACTCGTGGCGACGTCCGGATCGTGGGCGGCGGTCGGTGCGGGACGTTCGACGAACGCGGTTGAGCCGTCGGCGGCACGGACCTTCAGACCGCACTGGAACAGGGAGAAGGCGTCCTGCAGATCCCACTCGCCGACCCTCTGGTCATTGATCAGCGTGACCGTGATCGTGACCGTGCCGGTGGTCGGGTCGGCACGCCGGACGTTGACGTGCAACGCGGCTTCGGGGGTGAGCTTGATCAGTTTTTTCGGCGCCGGCCGGGTCACGTCGACGGACTGGTCCGGGATGACCAGTTCCCTGCGCCGCCACCGCTCCCGCTGATCGGTGGTGGTACGGGCCTCGGCGCGGCGGGCCGGGATCGGGTTGCCGTCGGCGTCGGTGGGCTCGTACACGGCCGCACGAGCCGAGACCACGATCGAGTCGCTTATGGCCGGGTGGACGGCGAACGTCAGGCCCATCGACGAGGGACGCCTGTCCCCCGCCGCACCGAAGTCCTGCGCGGTGCTTGACTCCTCGGCGTCGTCGCGGGTGAGCAGCGGGGTGGCGTCCAGGCCTTCCTGTTCGGAGGCGTCCTCGCCCTTCCGCTCCTGCGCGGCCTTGTTCGCGGCACGCGGGTACAGCACGCCGGTCAGGTAGCGGTCGATCGGCGCGTCCTGGGTGAGGATCTCGTCCCGGTCGTCCGGCTCGGCGTCCTCCGCGGGGCCGAGGAGTTCACGTCGGAGCCCCACCAGGAGTTCCTCGTCCCGGACCCGGTAGTGCTCCGAGTGTCGGCCTGCCACGTACGTCATGTGCGTTGCTCCTCGTCGTTGTGGGCTCTCCGGTACCGGCCGATGCCGGTGATCCGCGGGACGACCCACACGCCTCGCTCACCGAGTCCGGCGTTGGCACCGGCGGCGGTGCTGCCCGCCACGGTCTCCAGGGTGTCGATCCGCAGGCCGTGGATCTCGTCGGGCCACCAGGGATCCCAGGTACGGTTCACCTTCTGCACCTGGAACAACTCCTCGCGGAACCGCCGCGACGCCTCGCCGATCCCGCGCCCTTCGTGCAGCAGGATGTACGGCGGGCTCTGCGTCTCGCCCATCGGCAGGTCGTGGTGTCTGCGCAGCAGCACTTCCTGTCCGGGCCTGACCTGTTCCACGAGGTACGCCTGGGTTGTGACGGCGTCCCTCTCGTGACCGGGCGGGTTGTCCCGGCATACGTCGCCCGCCTCGCCGACGATCCCGTACCTGTCGTACGACCGCCACGACCCCAGATAGCGGCGGCCGTCCTGCCGGCGTCCCACCCTCCTGAAATGCGGCAGTTCGGGAGGGGCGACGTGGTACAGATCCTGACGGGCGCGTGTCATCGCCACGTACAGGGCGCGGGCCTCGGCGGGGAGGTCCAGCTCGTCCTCGTACCGCTTGTGGAGTTCGGCGACGGTCGGCGGGGCCAGGATGATCACCCGGTCGAACTCCAGGCCCTTGGCCCGGTGCACCGTCGAGACGACGATCCGGGCAGTCTCCGGGTCGGCCGCCTCGTCGGGGAACCTGCCGTCGGCGACCGCGCGGCGCAGCCGGTCCAGGTCGAGCACACCGCGTCCGGCTCCGCGTGCGACCCGACGCAGCACCGTCCACAGGGCAGCCGCGTTCGGTTCGTACGGCAGAGGGAGTTCCGCGAGGAGAGTACGGAACCGTTCCTCGGTGAGGCCGGTGGCTTCCGTGCGGCGCAGCAACTCGGCCACCCAGTACGGCACTGGACGATCTTCGAGGGGGCGCCGCAGCCGGTGCTCGACGCCGTGCGCGTGCAGCAGGCCGGAAACCACGAGGGCCTGCTGGTTGTCACGGGTGAGAACGGCGCATGTGTCGGAGACGGTCCGCAGGCCGTCCAGGGTGAACTCGTCGCCGAGGTCGCCCATGCCGTTCGCGGGGTCCAGAAGGAGGTCGCACAGTTCGTCGTAGAGGGCTCCCGCCTCGTCCGGATCGCTGAGCTGCTGGAGGCGGGGGCCGTGGGCCAGCGCGACTCGGGCCTCGGAGGTGGCGGCCCGGAAGTTTCGGGTGAGACACAGCTCCACCAGGTCGTCGGGATAGGAACAGCGCAGCCAGTCGAAGAAACGGCCTGTCTCGTCGGCGCGTTCGTCCGGGTCCTCGATCTGGAAGCCGTAGACGGACTGCGCGGCGTCTCCGACGACGGTGAAGCCACAGCTGTCCTGGTAGCGGTCGAGCAGCGTCTCCACCATTTCGCGTCGCCCGCCGAGCAGATCCTGCACCTCGTCGATCACGACATGTGCGGGCGGCACGGCGTCGCCGACCTCCAGTGCGCCCCTTTCGATCGCGCGGGTCGCGGCGTCGATCCGCTCGTCGAAGCCGACCGCTCCCCAGTCGCCGTCCGGATGTGCCTGGAGGAGCACCTCGTAGGCCCACGCGTCGAAGGTACGGGCACGAACCCGCTGGGCTCGTTCCCCGTGCCGAGAGATTCGTTCGCGCAACTCCCGCGCGGCGGCTCGGGAGAAGGTGAGCACCAGTATCTCGGCGGCCTCCAGCGCCTCCTCCGGGTCCTCGTGGCCGCACAGAGCGTCGAGCCGTCGCACCAGAGTGTGGGTCTTCCCCGCCCCGGCCCCGGCGGTGACCAGGACGCGCGCGTCCCAGGGCTGCTCGACCACGGCCCGCTGCTCGTCGGTGAGCGGGGGGCTGTCCAGGTAGACGTCGGTCACTTGCGGCTCCAGAGGTGCTCGAACTGGGTGAAGGCGAGCTGGGTGTCGAAGTTGGCGATGTTGTCGCTGACGTTGAGGATCAGGCAGGTGCGCTCGCCCCCGTTCATCGGGCCACGCAGACCTCGACCGATCATCTGCTGGTAGACGTTGGTGCTGTAGACCGGGCGAGCCACCACCACGACACGCGTCGCGGGAGCATCGAACCCTTGAGTCAGGACCCCGTAGTTGGTGAGGACCCGGATGCGTCCGGTGCGGAAGTCCTCGACGCGCCGGCGCCGGTCCTGAGCACTGGTGGTCGAGTCCACGGCGGCGGCCGGGACACCACGGTCGTTCAGCATGGCCGCCAGGTACTTGGCGTGATCGACGGACGTGGCGAAGAGCAGGGTCGACCAGTCCTGCGGAAGACCGGCCACCTCGTCGACGATACGGCGGCTGCGCGCGTGGTCGTCGGCGAGCCGCTGCTCGGCCGCGCGGGAGAGCGTCGCCATCCGGACCGCCTGCGCCTTCTCCTCGGGCTTCAGCACGATCTCACCGCCTTCCAGGGTGCGATGCTCCACCTGCGCGAGCATTCCCCACTCCTGAAGGTCGCGGTACGGATCACCTGAGGGAAAGACGCCCTCGTCGAGGCGCCGGTTGCCGAAACGGTTGACCAGCCGACGCGTCTCCTCCTCATTGGTGTTGCGGAACGGAGTGGCGGTCAGACCGAGCAGGTGCCGCCCGGTCTCGTACGCCGTGAGTCCCAAGTGCGCTAGGATCTCTGTGTACCGCTTGGAGATGGCGGTGTGGGCCTCGTCCACTATCACCAGCGCGGCCTGGCGCAGCCACGCGTACTGGTGCGTGCCCAGACACCGCTCCAGCTTGGCATCCGTGGCGACCACCAGATGCGGGTGTTCGACGACGTTCCCCACCTCGTGGCTGCTCCACAGCCGGCTGATGGTGAGCGGTCGCTCCGCACCCACCTTGCTCCACACGAACTTCCAGCTCTGCACAGCCTGTTCGCACAGTTCCTCAGTCTGCGCGATCCACAGCAACGGGCCTCCCAGGTCGCCCACCCGCTTCACCCAGCGGATCACGGCCTCGGACGTGACCCGTGTCTTGCCCGCGCCGGTGGGCAGCGACAACATGGCGCGCTGCGGGGCCAGCCGGTCGAGCACAGTGGTGACGTTGCGGACGAGGTCCTCCTGGTAGCCGTGGAGGCGGGGGAAGTCCCGGGGGCCGTCCACGGTCTCGAAGACGGGCGGTGACGGGGCCCTGGAGCCGGCGAAGGCCACCGGCAGCCGCAGGTCCGACACGAAAGCGACAGCGGCCGACGAGCCCCCGTAGGCCACAGGGGCGTTGGGGAACCTGGCCTGGATGTCACGGGCATGCTGCTGGAGCACCCCGTCGCCATGGGCGTTGAAGGCCATCTGCGCGATCCGGTGCCCGGAGGGCTCCGCGCCGCCCGTCTCGTGCAACTCGGCCTCCAGCAGTCCGTCCGGCAGCCCGGTGCGTAGAGCCTCGGCACCGATCAGCAGCTCGATCTTGGTGACCACGTCGTCGGCGTCGCGTACGGCCTTGAGTGCCGCCTTCGTCTCGCTGTCCCGCGCCATGCGCTCCTGCTGCTCCAGCACGGCCTTGCAGCCGGCGGTGCCGAGCCCGAGCTCCAGCTCGCGGTCGATCAGTCGCAGCATCGGTTCGGCGGCCAGGGGAACGCGGACCTTGATCGTGCCGCCCTGGCGGACTGCGTCGAGGGGGCGGGGCTTCGCGCCGTTCTGGGTGCGGGTCATCTCTTCCAGCTCGGTGCACCGCAGCACCACGGTGTTTCGATTGCCGCTGTTCAGTCGCTGGCGCAGGGCGGGGTACAGCTCGACGAGGGGAACCGGGTCGCCGTCCGGGACCTCGCGTGTCTCCCGGGTGATGGCATCTGCGTAGCGCTTCATGCCCCACTTGTCGGCCATCAGCTCGGCGTCCTCGGCAGTCGCCACGAGCAGGGCGGGAAGCTGTTCGGCACGCAGTGCCCGATACTCGGCCGTGCCGACCGCGACGGTGATCTCCTCGTCGGGGCGGGTGTCCCAGGTGTCACCGATCCGGCAACGAGTCAGCGAGTCCTCCGGGAAGTCCGCGCCGAATCGGGTCAGCATGACGTAGGTGTTGCCGACGAAGGAGTCGTCCTCGCTGCGCGTCACTTCCGAGAGCAGAGTTTCCCAGTGCTCGGCGGGAACGTCCTCGACGGTGGTGGGCAGGCGCAGCTTGCGGGCCTTCTCCGGCGAGATGTCGGCGACCGGGAGCACATCGCGGTAGGCGGCGAGCTGGGGACCGACGGCTTCGACCAGGGGCTTGAGCCCCTGGGAGGTGGAGACGGTTCCGTACTTCCTGAGCATCCAGCGGATCGGCGATGCCACGGCCCGGCGGGTGCTCGCCTGGGCGCCGATCTGTCGCGTCCAGTTGTCCACCACGGCCTCGTCCGGAAGCGCCTTCAGGAACGCCGCGCGGGACTCCTCCGAGAGCGACCGGAAGAGGTGCAGCGGACCACCGGTCGGAGAACCCTCGACCTTCATCCGGTTGAGGCCGGTACGAGGGGCGTTCTGGTCCAGGCCGCGCAGGTAGGACGCGTGGACGGCTTCCCGGTACTCCTCGAACCAGTCCTCGTCCTCCGGACGCGTCGAGGTCGACGGCCGTTCCCGCAGGCCGATCTCGCGGAAGAAGGCGAGGTCGTCGGAGTGGAATGCCATGTCGACGGCGACACTCGGGTCGCGTCGTGCGTCGACCACCGCACCCGGCAGCATGCAGTCGCGTACCGGGCGGAACGTCCCTTCCGCTGTCCGTACCCGCAGGGTCTCCCGGGCGTCCGGCACGTGCCGGAGCACCCTGTGGGTCAGACGGTGTCCACCGGCCTGGCGGAAGAGGTCCCAGAAGCGCTCCCATTCGACATGTGTGTAACCGACGAAACCCTGGTCGAGGACGCTGATGAACCGGCCCTCGGCATCAGCCTCGCGGATGCCGAGGAGGTTGAGCGCGGAGGCGAGGTCCGGGTTGTGTGCGATCTCGCGGACCACGTACGTCAGGGACTCGCGCAGGCCGTCCTCGTCGGCGCGCCGGAACACCTGACCGGGCACCGCGGCGACGAAGCCGTGTTCCTCGGTGAGCACGATCTGAGCCCGACGGGCCTCCTCCGCATGGGGCGACGCCTTCTCGACCATGTCCGCGAGGATGCGGATCGCCGCGGTGGAAGCCTCAGCGGTGCCGCACTCGACCAGAGCCTCCAGCCATTCGCGAACGTCAGCCCGCTTGTGTCCGGCCGCATCGAGAATGTGCTCCACCTTGCCCGAACGAAGCGTGTCCGCTTCGGCGTTCGGGTGCAACCAGTTCGACGGGCGGCCGGGGGACCGGTGCCACAACCGCAGCCAGCCTGCGCTGCGTTCCTTGTCGAGACGCGGAGGGACGCGCAGCTCGGTCGGGACGCGCAACACGCCCTCCTGGTCGGGCAGCGACGGGCGGACCGCCGTCCGGTTCCAGATCTCCCGGGTCAGGAACTCGTCGGCCCAGCTGATCGCCTCTTTCACGCGACCGGGCAGCAGGGGCAGGTACGCGGCGGGGTCCTCGGCGGGAGCCAGACGGGGGAGGGAGTCGACGACCAACGCCGCCGATACCCTGATCATTTCCTCATTGAACGCCGAGGAGTCGAGCAGGTTCTGTCGGTCCTCGTTGGTCTTCCAGGCGCCGTTGAGGATGCCGCTGAGGGACATCTCGTACTTGGTCGGGAAGAAGGACCAGAAGCGACCACGCCCCCGCGACTGTGGGCTGATGTGGAGCCCGCTCTGGGTGTCCTTCTCCAGCGCGGGCACCGCCCAGGCGAGGTCGAGGGCGAGGCGGTCGTGCAGTTCGCCGGCGTCGGCTCGGGCCGCAGGACCGGGTTCGTGCGTGGTGGAGAAGACCCGCCAGCGGGCGCTGACGGTCGGCCGCCCTGTCCGTTCCTCCACCACGGTGTGCAGGTCCCCGGACTGTTCGGTGGTCAACACGCGACGGACGGCCGGACGGGGCCGGCGATCTTCGAGGACGACCTTTGCCACGTGTGGGGAGAGGAGTTGGAACCCCAGGGGGAACTCCTCCCGGGACGATCCGGCGGTCGTCCGTCCGCCGTGCATGTCCAACGCCAGTCTGCCGGCGGCACCGTCGAGCAGTGGTAGGCGGACGACGGTCGTGGCCCAGCCCAACAGTTCCTCCAGGACGGGGTCCTGAGCCCGCTCGGCATCCGTGTCGAGCGGACGTGCCATGCGCAGGACCGGTGCCTCGAACCGCTCGCCCAGCCGTTCCCGCACGCCGGGGACGGAGTGGATCTTCGCAAATGCCCATTCGCGATCGAACCCGAAGGCGCCGGAGGTGCTGAAGAACTGAGGCGCGTCGGTCACGACCAGAACAGATTTCACGCCCACTCCGAAACGACCGATCTGGCCGCCTCGCTTGCGTGACATGCTCATTCGGAGAATGGTTTCCGCGCCCTCGGGGGTCACCGGGGCGCCCTCGTTGGCACAGTAGAGGTGTGTGTCGGTGAGGACGACCCGAACGGACCCCCCGGGTTCGCTGGCGATCTCGTCGGCAGCGTTCTGGACGAGTTCGAAGAGTTGCCGGTCGCCGTATCCGCCCTGGGTGATGCGACGTTCGCCGTTGGCGTGCTCCGGAACGAGGCCGGGATCGACCTCGTAGGTCTGCAGTACACGAGCGGATTGTTCGAGGACGGTGGGGATCACCGACTGCGGGGAGACGGGCACTTTGTCTTCACGACTCCTGTGATGGATGGCATGACGAAAGTAAACGAGAGCGTCGATCAACGAGCGGTCCGAGCGTGTTGACCTGTGGAGACATGGCTCAGTGGTCCAGCGACCTCATTGGGGTCGGTGAATCTGGGAGCCCGGACCGAAGAGGTCGTCGAATTCCTCGATCGTCGTACCGAACGAGTCGAGAATCTGCTTTCTTTCCATGTCGGAGCTCGCTAAAGAAAGCTCAAGGCGTACGGAGTGAATTTCACGCTGTGGGGTCCTGCTTTCTTGGGTCTGGTCGAGGGGCCCGTACCACACGCATGCTCGGGGTCGTGTAAACGCAAGTGGGCACAACTTACCCGTTGTCACACGGGATTTTCCGAGTGAGGCGGACACTTCCGCTGGCGACGATCCTAGACGGCGTCACCCGTTCGTGTCACGCCGAATATGGCTGCGATCCAATGGAGTTGACGTTTCCGCTTTACAGAGGTTTGCATCAGGGATTTCCGGTCGATCTCATCACGGTCTGGCCGCGGATGCGCCATTCCTGAAAGTTCTTGCGAAATCGGACAGATCGGACTGGTGGCTTACGGGGAGTTCATCTACGTCGCGTCAAGCGTCGGTTGACGTCTGCTCCGATGTCAAATTAGCCTGTCCGTGGCAGGGGCACAACGACGTACGGCGAAGACTGGGAGGCCCTATGGAGGCCGGTGAGGAGTTCGGGCCCTGGCTGGCCCGTCAGCTCAAACTCGCGGGCAAGACGCAGGCGGAGCTTGCCGATGAGCTGGGACTGACCAGGGCCGCGGTCTCGGCATGGATCACGAAGCGCTCCGTTCCGCGTCCGACCGTCATGGGGGAGATCGCCAAGGCGCTCGGCACTGATCTGGGCACCGTGCACACCCGGACCACCGATACACAGGCCGGCCTCCCGATCACCTGGTACCACCGACCCGGCTACCAGGACGGTGGGCGCGACGGTGGGAACGCCGCGGCCTTCGCCTTCGACGCGGACGTTCAGGTGCTCGCCCGGGAGACCTGTCAGAACAGCCTCGACGAGCGGCTCTTGGAGAACGGGCGGCCGGTCCGTGTGCGGTACACGATCCATGAGCTGACCGGCGAGGTGTTGGACGCGTTCCGTGCCGCCATCCTCTGGGACGAACTCCAGCCGCACTACCAGGCGGTCTCCCGATCCGCCGCCGATCAGAAGGTCGGACGTGTCGTGGACGCCGGGGTGCGCGACATGTTCGAGAAGAGCCGCCTGATCCTCTTGCGGATCGACGACTACAACGCCTCCGGTCTCACCGGTGACGACTACGGCGACGGCAAGTTCGCGGCCGTGATCCGCCGACAGTTGGAGAGTCTCAAGTCCGGCCGAGGAGCGGGCGGTTCGTACGGACTGGGCAAGGCCACTCTCTGGGCGACCAGCGCGTTGGGCATGGTGCTGATCAACTCCACGCTCTCCGTACCTCATGAGGGCCGCACCGACCGTCGCGTCATCGGACGGCTGGAGCTGCCATGGCGTTCCGTCGACGGCGTTCCGTACGCGGGACCCGCCTGGCTGGGCCGCCCCGACCCCGAGACACCCGGCGCGGAGGTGGTCCGCTCCTGGTGGGCGGACGAGGAGATGGTCGAACGTCTTCACCTCACTCGTGACAACGACGAGCCGGGCACCTCCTTCCTCGTGGTCGGTGCCCATGACGTCGCCAGCCTCGACCAGAGCAGACCGGAGGCCGCCGACGAGGACGAGAACGGGAGTGAGGACGACGGAACACGGGACATCCGCGTCATGCACCGCCGCCTGGTCGAGGCGCTGGGCAGGGATTTCTGGGCGGCCATGACCGGAGGCGGCAGCAGGCTCCCGCTCTTGGAGACCTCCGTCCGCACGCTGCGCAACGGCGAGGTCGTCATCGAGGAGGAGAAGGTCGACCCCATCGACACCCAGCCCTCGCGTACCCGGGCCCTGCGCGCCTTCTACGAAGGGACGACCGTGGACCGGCTCACCGAGGCCGGCCAGGTGGCGCTTCGCACGGTTCCGCTCCGGCTGCCCCTGTCCGGAGGACGTCGTGGCACGCTCGGCACGCACCCGGGAGTGCTCCTGGTCACGGAGGCGGAGGACAAGGACGGCGTGCCGAACCAGGTCCACTCGCTGCGTGGCAACCGGATGACCATCAAGAAGGCCGGCGTCGCCGGACTGCCTCTGGGCGTCAACGCCTTCCAGGCGGTACTTCTGGTGGGCAAGGCGGCCGGGGAGTCCGCGCCCTTCGCCGAAGAGGCCGACGAGTTCCTGCGAGCCGCCGAACCCCCCGAGCACGACCGCTGGGGACAGACCGAGGAGTTGACTCTCCGTTGGTCGCACACGGCGCACCACCGCATCGCCAGGTTGACCACCGAGGTCAACACGGCGGTGAGGGACCTGGTCGTCCGGCCGAAGAGTGCCGGGTCACAGGAGAGTGCCAAGCTGCGCAAGAAGCTCACCGTCCCGCGCAAGAGCACCGCGCCCCGGCGCGCTTCCGGGCCGGCTGTGCCGGAACTGGACGGCCTGGACGCCGAGATCGGTGCCGGCGGGGAGTGGCGGATCACCGCCGAGGTGAAACTGCCGCGTGCCGAGGAACAGGCCGCCATGACGCCGGTGGTGCTCCTCGATGTCCGGTCGGGCAGCCGGCCCAGGCTCGACTGGGCGGAACTCGTCGCCGTGGAGGGCTGTGAGGTCGAGGACGGTGTGCTCCGCTTCACGCCGGGCGCGCGCCGTGCCGTCTTCCGGGGATCCACTGACGCCGCGGGCCATCCGGTTCGTACCGAACTCACACGACTCGTTCTCGAACTCCGTGCCGGTGCGGGGGAGTGAGGCATGAAGTTCTATCCGTACAAGCGACTCAACCGTCCGATCAGCCTGAGGGTCACCTCGGCCTCTCTCAGGCTGCCCGACGGTATTCGCGACCACCTGGACACCTCGGCGTACTCCATCCCCCAACGGACCGTGGCCCTGGGCGTGGCACAGCACGAGGACTGGGTGTCGGCCAGGATCGGCCTGTCCGCCACTCTGCCTCCGGGCGCCACGGATCCCGACGCCCCTTGGAGCGATCTGCGGGTCATGGCGGTGCTCACCGAAGGTGCCACCAATGTGCGTACCTCGGTCGATCTGCGGCAGGACGGTCCGGGGAGCAAGGAGTGGTCGGGTGAGGTCGAACTGTTCCGTGACGACCATGTGGGCCGTTCCTCCTTGGCCGTCCACGCGATCGCCACGGTCGGCGACGTGCCGGGTCGGGCGATCACGGAGACGGACGCCGACTGGACCGTCGACGTCACTGCCGAGGAGCCTCTCGGTGGTCTGCGTCTGGACGTGAAACAGGCGAGTTTCTCCAAGAGCGCGCGGGAATGGTTGCGCCCCTACTCCGACGCGCCCTGGGCGATCGACGCCTCGGGCCGGCTGCCCTTGGTCATGGTCAACACCGACATCGAGGGCTTTTCCGATCTCCTCGGTGGCGAGAGCGGTGGGATCGAGAACAAGGTCCACGAGCTGTTGGTCTCCCAGATGGCCACGGACGTATGGACCGCGGTGTTCCACAGCGCCGTCGGCGACCTGGAGGTCGAACCCGACGGTTCGCCCGTCTTCCCCACCGACTGGCGGGGCGAAGTGCTGCGCGAAATGCTCCCCGACGTGGTGCCGGGCCTTCACGTCGAGGAGGCGCTTCGTCAGGTTCACCGCCGTCGGACCGGCGACGCGGGGTGGGTCGAGCTTCAGACCCGCGTCCACTACGCCGCTGTCCGCCGCGCCGGTGCGAGCAAGGCACTCGCCAACGTCCTGCGCGCACTTCAGCAGATGAACCGAGAGGACAGCGCGTGATCGAGAAGCCACAACATCTTCCCGTGCGGCTCGGCCTGCTCTCGGCGACGGCCGTTGATCCCTTCCTCACCGAGGACCTCCTCAAAGGAGTGCAGGGGCACGGAGGCGTCGACCTGGCCAAGGTCGTCGAATCCCTGTCGGAGGACGACGCCCGGTGGGCGGTCGAACCACTCAGGGACCTGGTGGACGACGCGATGCACCAGTTCAAGGGGTACCGGACCGACGCCGACGGCTGGCTCGCGCCTCGGTTGCACGCCACTCTGCGTCTCACTCGGCGGGAGGCCGCTGATCAGAGGGTCTGGAACCATCTCGCGCTGGCCGTCGCTCCGGACTACGTGGCCTTCCGGCATCCCCCGACGCCCCCGACGCGCGGCGGTGGGCAGCTGCGCATCAACAGGGACCGCTTCAAGGGCTCGGCAGACCGGCAGTGCTTCTCGCGCCTGTGGTGGGCCGCGGAGATGTTCCGAAACGGTGGCGATTACGCGCCGGTGGTGGCGGCATGCGCCAACCAGGATCTGATCCACAACGCGCTGCGTCTGGACCTGCTCGACCACCGTCCCACTGCCCAGGCCCTGGTGCGTATCCTGGAGCAAGGTGTCATCAGCACGGGCCGCGAGATCAACGGCCTCATGACAGCGATCAACACCGCCGGTGCCACCCTGGTCTACGACGCGTTGGCCCCCGACGAACCGCGTGACACCGAGGCGCTGCGCCGGTGGATCGCGGAGGCCGAGTCCGCGCCCCCGGTGCCGCGGCACGAACTGCCGACCGGACCCGATGAGGAGCCCGTCCCGGAGAAGTCGGTGGTCGTCCTCACCGATTACTTCGCCGAACTCTTCGAGACCGCACCGGTCAGAGGGCGGACGCTTCAGGGATGAACGGGAGGGGGCGTCCGCGCGAGCTGGTGCCCCTTCAGATCGCGATGCCCGCGGATGTCCACCGGCCCGTCGGGCTTCCATACCTCCAAGTCCGCGACGGCCTGCTTCAGCCTGACCTTGGCCTCGGCAGCGCTCAGTTCGGGTTCGAGCACTTGGCACAGCACGTGCAGGGCGAGCCGGGGCGGTACCGCGTTGCCGATCTGTTGCGACACGTCGTTGCCCCTCCAGGGGTACTCGACGGGGAACGTCTGGAGCGCTCCTGCCTCGGCGTGGGTGAAGCGGTCGAAGGCAGCGAGGTCCTCGTCGGTGCCCTTGTGAACCAGGCGGTTGCGTGACACCTTCCCGGTGATCGTGGCGGAAGGAGCGTCGTGGTCGCGTCGGCCGCGCGCCTCGGGGACTCCACCGGTCCCGTAGTTCGAGACGACGGTGTATGCGGGGCGTCTGTGCACCCTGTTCGGCGAGATCTTCCGTGCCCTTTCGAGAGCCTTCTCCATGGAGACCCAGGCCTCCTTCGGATCCGCATCGTCGTCCGGAGCTCCCAAGGGGAGAGTGTCCGCGTCGTGTGCCTTCTGCGATCGGCCGGAGGCGCCCTTCGCCTGGTAGCGCTCGTGGGTTTCGGGCACGTCGGCGAGGAGCCCGTTCGAGGGGGCGTTCCCCCTCAGCCGGGCCATCAGCACCGCGCGCCGCCGAGTCTGGGGAACCCCGAAGGCTTCGGTGTGCATCATCTGTGTCCGGGTCCGGTATCCGAGAGAGGCGAGCACCTTGGCGTACTCCTCCCACACCGGCATGACCGCAGGCACCTGCTCCAGGACGACGGCTTCGTAGGGCGCCAGGCCGGGTCGCTTGCTTCGCTCGATCACCCACCACAGGGGCTGCAGAACCAGCCCCGTCCGCTCGTCGCCCAGCTCTTCGAGTCTCTCCCTCAGTGTGTTGTGTTCATCGTTCAGATCACTGAACTCCTTGAACAAGCCCTTGAGTTCGTGGTCGTCCGAGAACCTGAGCCTCTCTGGGGTCCTGAGCCGCTTCAGGACGTCCCTGACCTCGGTCGCCGAGTTCCCGAGTTGTTCCAGCCTGCTTTTGATGGCCTTGCGCTTTGTGATCCTCAGCTCGTCGATCACGCGCTTCTCAGCCCTGACGTCCCGGGCCTGGAGCTCCTTCCGGCGGAGTTCCTCGGAGATCTTGCGCCAGGTTCGGAAGACCTCTTTCCACTCCTGATCCTCGGCTCGTACGGCCTCGTGCAGACGCTCGATGTACCGGAGCACCTGATCCAGAGCCTTACGGCCCACCCCGTGGCCGGCGACGGTGAACGTCTGGCAGGGGGGCCCACCGGTCAGTACCTGGGCACGTGGGAAGAAGGCTGCACGGTAATCCCGGACATCGCCTTTGAAGGTGTCCATTCCCGCCGCTCTGCGGGTGGCGCAAGCTCCCTCGTCCCATTCGATCCCGGTGACCTCGTGTCCCAGGACATGTGCCGCCACATCCAGCCCACCAGGTCCCGCAAACAAATCCACAATGCGGAAACACACAGGTGAGGAGTCTTCTTCAGGGATGTGGCTCATGGGCTTGAAGTGTAGCCGCGTGAGGGGGTGATGGTTCTCGTAGTGCTTCTGCCACCGCCCGACCCAGCGCCTCCCCGACTGCAGGTGGTACGGCGTTGCCCACCTGGCGATAGCGTGCGGTTTTCCCACCGACGAAGCGCCAGTCCTCGGGAAAGCCCTGGAGGAGGGCCGTCTGGTCCACAGTGATGCGCACCAGTCCGTCGTCGCCGAGGGACGGATTCCATTTGAAGTCGCGATCGGGTGGCTCGTTCCCGAAGGATTTGGTGTACACACCCATCCTCCGCCACTTGGCCTTGGTACCACTCGGCCCGAAGTCCGGGCCTCCGTGCGTCTTGGACCCGCCCACCAAGGTCGGTGCCACGCTCGTCGCCTGGGCCGCCCAGCGGTCTGCGTCCGGCCAGCCGCGGGAGCGCATCGACGGTGCCAACGCCTCGCCGACCGACACGTACTCGTGCACGGTGGGTCGGGGCGGCCGGAAGGCGCTCGCCCACTGCTGCTTGACGGCCACAAGAATGCCTTGTCTGCGGTCCTGGGGGACGCCGAAGTCGCAGGCGTTCAGGACGAACCAGGTCAGCGCGTAGCCGAGATGCTCCAACTCTTCGTGGAGGAAGTCCCGTACCGGCGCGAGCGAGTCCTCGTCGACCAAGGTGGGCACGTTCTCGATGATCAGCGCACGTGGCTGGATGGCGTGGACAAGGTAGGCGGTCCCCTGGATGAGGCGGATCTCGCTGTCCGACGAGCGGCGCGTCACCGTGGCACTCGACTTCACCCGGGGCAGGCCGGCCGCAAGCAGATCGACGTCGTACGCCTCTGGGTGGTCCACGGGGTCGAACCCAAGGAGATCCGCGTTCAACACGTTCCACTGCGGTCGGTTGGCCAGGAGCGTCTCGCAGGCACAACGCTCGATGTCCAGCAGGAGTCGAGGAGTGAAGCCCGCCCGCTCCAGGCCCAGGGCCAAGCCGCCCGCTCCCGAGCACACATCGACGAATGTCAGCCTGGTCATCGACCCTTCCCCCTGGATCGTTTACGTTCCATGGTCGTACGGCGTCGCTGGACCGCCTCCACGATGCGCAGTGACACTGTGTCTGGTGCCTCGTGCTCCCAGAACCGCAGGACCTCCCACCCCGCAGCCACGAGGTGCTCGGTGGTTTCCGAGTCACGAACCATGTTGCGGTCCAGCTTCTGACGCCACCACTCCGCGTTGGACTTCGGTTGCGTGGCGTGCTGGGGGCAACCGTGCCAGAAGCAGCCATCGATCAGCACCGCGACCTTTACCGAGGTGAAGGCCACGTCGATCCGACGTCGGGCCATGCCCGGCACCGGGTACTCCACCCGGTAGCGCAGCCCGGCCGCATGGAGGAGACGGCGGACTGCCAATTCGCAGGCCGTGTCCTTGCTGACTTGTCTGCTCATGCGCGCAGAGACGGCAGGCGACAACGGCTTCATCGTGGTCAAGGCGGCTGCCTCACGATCGTGGTGGGGTCCGTTCGATTGATCGCCGAGCCAGCATGACCCGAGCCCCACCGCTTGAACTGCCACGTGGGTCTGTCGAGTCGTTCTGCTACGGCTGTGGCGTCAATTCCATCATGTAGGTGAGCCCAACCACACAAGGTTGTCGGCTCTGGGGCCGGCCCTCAGACCTTCGGGGTTCCGTGGCAGGCTGCATACGAGTTCTCCGAACCGCACCAACACCCCGCCCCCCGCTCCGGGGGCCAGGTCGTGGCTCGGCCTCGGGCCGCCAGGGTCGTCGCATACTGGGGCAGCAACCCCGTGTCCGTCGGGGAGGTGGCCTCTGATGCTGCGAAGGCCTCGTAGGAGGGGACCGTGCCTGTGACGATGCCCAGGTTGGCCGTTCCGGAGGAGGCGAGTTCCCGCAGGGCGGACTCTATGGTCGTCAGGTGTTGTTCGTGGGACGGGTACTCGGCGGTGAGAGAGGGGTAGGCGGCCAGCAGTTCGGACAGTTCCGTGGCCGGCCAGTGCAGGATCGCCACCGGGAACGGGCGGGACAGGGCCTCGCGGTGGGCGTCGAGTTCGGCGCGGAGGCGGGAGATCTCGGCCTCCAGCTCTGCCGGGTTGTCCGAGCCGAGGGACCACACGCGTTTGGGGTCGTGGAGTTCGTCCAGGGACACCGAGGAGGAGTGGAGGGTGTCGGCCAGGGTGTCCCAGTCGTCGTGGGCCGCGCCCAGCATCCGGCGGACGCGGTGGCGGCCGAAGAGGAGGGGGTGCGCGGCGTACGGGGGTTCCGGGACGTCCGTCAGGAGGAGCGTCGCGCCCTGCGTGAACGCGTCATGGGCCGCTTCCAGCTCGTCGTGGGATTCGAGGGCCTCGGCCACGATCACCCAGGGCGCCGGGTCCCGGGGGGCGGCGGTGCGTACTCCCTCGATGATCGCGCGGGCCTCCGCCTCGTGGCCGTACTCCCAGAGGTTGGCCGCCTTCAGGGCTCGTACCAGGTGGGGCGTCTCCAGGGGGCCCGGGGCGGACAGCAGACGGTCGTAGAGCGCGGTCGCGGCGGGGCGGTCGCCGGCGAGTTCCAGGTGGGCCGCGGCCTGGAGGAGCAGGGCCTCGGCGTCCTCGGGATACAGGCCGGCGGTCCGTTCCAGGCGTGCCGCTTCGGCGGTGTGGTCGACGTTCTCGGCAGGCGTGTCGGGGCGCATGGGGGACACCGTACTGCCGATGACCGACGGGGAGGGCGGCGCCCAGGGACCGGCATGGGAGGGCGGAGGGGGCACAGGCGCGGGGAGGGGTGAGGTGGTGGTCGTCGAGGGCCTGCCGCTGTGCCGGGCGGGTGGGGTCTGTGCCGTGTACGTCAGGACCGCCAGGTCGGCCGGGGTGAGCGCGGCGCCGGCGTACAGCGGGGACCGGTGGCCGAGGCCCGCGCTGATGGTCTGGCCGCCGGGCCAGGCGAGGCGGGGCGGGGGCGGTAGTGGGGTGCGGGTAGTTGGGGCGTGGCTCTGGTGAGTTGGCGGTGGTGGGCCTATCGTGCGGGCGGCGCGGGCGCGGGCGCGGGCGCGGGAGCGGCGCGGGGGTGCGGGCACGCGGGCGGCTTAGGTGGTGCCGGTGACCTCGCGGGTGCGGCGGCTTCGGTGTGCCGGTGGCGCCGGTGGTGCGGGTGTGGGCAGTGGCTTCGGGTGGGGGCGTGGTGGGAGGCGGACGGCGTATGCGGGCTTTCGGTGTGCGCGGGGTGCCGGTCGTGGCGGACGGCACGCGGCGGCGGCGTGCCCGGCGCCGGCGGGTGCTGTGGGGCGGGGGCGAGGCCCTGGTGACCGTCGGGGTCGTCCTGCTGCTGCTCGTCGTGCACCAGCTGTGGTGGACGAACCGGGAGGCCAGACAGGGGGCCGAGCGGAAGGTGGAGGCGCTGGAGCGGGAGTGGGACGCCGGCGGCCCCGCGGACCTCGGCACGGTCCCGGCGGCGCCGACCGCGTCGGCCCCGCCGTCGGCGAGCCCGTCGGGCGCCACGCCCCGGCAGCGGTCGTACACCGCCGCCGGTGCGTCCCGGCCCGGCCGCTCCCAGGCGTACGCCGTGCTGAGCATTCCGCGGCTGGGGCTGCGGGTGCCGGTCGCCGAGGGTGTCGACAGGCGGGGCGTGCTCGACGAGGGGTACGTCGGCCACTATCCCGGCACCCAACAGCCCGGCCAGGCGGGCAACTTCGCGCTCGCCGGGCACCGGAACACACACGGGGAGCCGTTCCGTCGGCTGCCCCGGCTGCGGGCCGCGGACACCATCGAGGTGGCGACGGGCGCGGCGACGTACACGTACGCCGTCGACGCGATCCTGCCGCGGACGTCGGCACGTGACGCGGGCGTCCTGCGGCCCGTGCCGCGCTCGGTCGTCAGGCCCGCGTACGGCTATGCCGAGCCGGGCTACTACATCACCCTGACCACCTGCACCCCGGAGTTCACCTCCCGGTACCGGATGGTGGTGTGGGGGAAGCTGCTGTCGATGCGACCCCGGCCCCGGTGACCCGGATCCGTCCCGCTAGATGAGTGAGTCCAAGGGGTGTGGTTGCGGTCAGTGATCGTAGGCGGTCAGTGACCGCTTGATCGGCTGTCCGGTTTTGTCGTTGTGCCAGATCACCGCTGTGAGCGCGAGGATCCGGCACAAGACGCGGGCCGCCACCCCTGCCACGCTCTTGGCGCCGTGTCGTTCGAGGTCGAGCTGGCCTTTGAAGGTCTGGTTGACCGACTCGATGACCTGCCGCAGCGGCTTGAACAAGTGTGCCCCGGCCCGCTCGGGCTCGCCCTTGCGGGCCGGCCGCAGCAGTTCCAGGTGCCGCTCGGCAAGGTCATGCTCGAACTCGCGGCCGTAGTAGTTCTTGTCGCCGATGATCGT
>NZ_JBIALO010000023.1:0-152209 GCF_042873595.1 Streptomyces sp. NPDC004629
CGCGCCATGGGCGCCGAAGCAATCATCGACCGCAGCGCCGACGACTACCGCTTCTGGAAAGACGAACACACCCAGGACCCCCGCGAATGGAAACGGTTCGGCGCACGCATCCGCGAACTCACCGGAGGCGAGGACGTCGACATCGTCTTCGAACACCCCGGCCGCGACACCTTCGGCGCCTCCGTCTACGTCACCCGCAAAGGCGGCACCGTCGTCACCTGCGCCTCCACCTCCGGCTACACCCACGAGTACGACAACCGCTACCTGTGGATGTCCCTCAAACGGATCATCGGCTCACACTTCGCCAACTACCGCGAAGCATGGGAAGCCAACCGACTCGTCGCCAAGGCCAAAATCCACCCCACACTCTCCCGCGTCTACCCCCTGCACGACACCGGACAAGCCGCCCACGACGTCCACCGCAACACCCACCAGGGCAAAGTCGGCGTCCTCTGCCTCGCCCCCCAAGAAGGCCTCGGCATACGCGACCAGGAACTACGCGCCCGGCACACCGACGCCATCAACCGCTACCGCACACCACCGCGTCCCCGAACCGGGTGAACCACCCTGCCGAGAACGAGCGGCGCTCAGGACGGCGGCCTGCTGCAGGCCGGTGCTGTAGCGGGCCGGAGCCGGGCGGCGGCCCGCAGTCCGCTCCACCGGCCGGCGTGGCGGTCACCGTTAAACTGGACATGTCGAACGGATCCGTCGTGCGGCCCGATGGGGAGGGCTCTGTCATGACCGAACAGATCACCTACCGGCGAGTCTACGAAGAGACCTCGCCCGAGGACGGCAAGCGTGTGCTGGTCGACCGGGTCTGGCCGCGGGGCATGCGCAAGGAGGAAGCTCATCTGGACGAGTGGCTGCGCGACATCGCCCCCTCCAGCGAACTGCGCAAGTGGTACGGCCACGAACCCAGCCGCTTCGCCGAGTTCCGCCGCCGCTACCTGGCAGAACTGCGCGATGCCGGACACCGTGAGGCAGCCGGGCATCTGCGTGACCTGGCGGCCCACGACAAGCTCATACTGCTGACCGCCACCAAGGACGTGGACCACAGCCAGGCCGCCGTCCTTGCCGAGTGGCTGGCCAAGAAGCGCTGACACACACACGAAGACGGCTACCGCAGGCCGGATGTTGTTCCTGAACGTCGGCGCCGTCGGCACGGTCAGACCTGCACGGTGGGCCGGACGACGATCTCGCTGATGTCGATGCCGCCGGGCTGACGGACGCGTGCGCGGCCGGCCGGCGCCATCCGCACCGACATCGGCCCCGCCGACCTGGGTGCCGCCCTCGAAGGCATCGCCCTCACCTCGGCCAGACCCGAACAGCGGGAACGAGCCGAACGTCTCCTCGACCTCGCCCTGGACGGTCTGAAGAGCCGTCCGTGAAGGCGGCACTGCCCGGGTCAGGCATCAGCAAGCGCGGAACAGCGGTGCCCGGGGCCGGGATCGCCGCGGCAGAGGCGAGCTACGCAGACGTCGTACCACGGCGGACAAGGCGGACGACGCCTCCGGCCGCAAGAACGACAGCAGCCGCACCCGCGCCGACGACCGGGTCGACCAGCGGGCTGGACTCGATGGGCACGGATCGGGCTTCGTTGTTGGCAGAGTCGCTGTCGGGCTCGTTCCCCTTGACCCAGGCATAATTGGCGCTCCCGTTTGCGGCGGTGACGTCGATGACGGTGCTGGAGCCCGCGGCCAGCGGACCACCCTTGCATTCCAGCATCTGCAGAGGGAGGCCCGCATGATAGCCGAATGTGATGACTTCGCAGCGCGGGTCGGAGGACCTGAGGTCGCCTGGACCCCCAGGCCAGGCGGAACTCCCCATGGGATCGGTGACAGTCCACCCGGACGACGCGTCAGGCCCGTTGTTCGTGACGGTGATCTGGTAACTCAACCGCCCATCCGCAGTCGGTGTCGGGCCGACCTTGGCCAGGGACAAGTCAGCACCCGATTCCGCCGCAACGGCGTACGGGGCTCCCAGCAACCCGAGCACGCCTCCCGCGGCACCTGCCGCAAGCATGAAGCCCAGCTGCCGACCCGAGCGAACCATCATCATGTCCTGCACCTCTTCCCACACTTGAAAGCACCTTCACCCTCATAAAGAGGAACTGCTCTCAAGTCTTCTTGGACCGCGCTTCCATGACGATCAAGTCAGCCAACCAGGTGAAGCCCGGCGGCTTCAGCCGGCGAAGGGGCCGGCGGGGCCGAAGGCGTGCCGGGTGAAGTTCTCGCCGATGCGGCGGTGTCCCTCGGGGTCGGGGTGGATTCCGTCGGGCAGCGGGTACGCGGCGTACTCGCGCTCGCCGTACAGGTCACGACCGTCGAGGTAGTGCAGGTTCGGGTCGTCGGCCGCCCGCTGTTCGACGAGGCGGGCGAGTTCGTCGCGGATGACGTTGAGCGTCAGGCGCCCAGCGGCGCGTTCGGCCGGATCGCCCGTCGCCTTGAACTGCAACCCGCCCCCGTCGAAGTCGGGCATGAGGGGTCCGGGGGTGTCCTCCTGGACCGGGCACAGGATGGCGGACACGACCAGTACGGGCGTGTCCGGATGACCCTCGCGGAGGGTGTCGAGGAAGCCGTGCACCGCGGGGGTGAAGGCGCGCAGGCGCATCACGTCGGCGTTGACGACGTTGATGCCGATCTTGACGCTGATCATGTCCGCGGGGGTGTCCCGCATGGCACGGGCGGTGAACGGGTCGAGCAGCGCGCTGCCGCTGAACCCCAGGTTGACCAGTTCCACGCCGCCCTGGGCGGCTGCCAGGGCCGGCCAAGTGGCGGTCGGGTGGGCGGCGTTCGAGCCGTGGCTGATGGAACTGCCGTGGTGCAGCCACACCTTGAGCCCGCGGTCCGGCGCCGGTTCGACGGGGGCATCGGTGCGCAGGGCGATCAGCTCGGTGATCTCCGTGTGCGGGAGCCAGATCTCGACATCCTTGTCACGCGCCGGCAGTCCGGTGAACCGGGCGGTGCCGGCAGGCCCCTCTGACAGCTCGGAGGACTGGGTGACCATGTCGGTGACCGTGCGCACGTTACCGTCGGCCACCGTGGCCTGGGCGGCGAGACGGCCGTCGACCAGCAGGTCGTACACGCCGTCCGCAGGGGCCGGGAAACCCCGGTAGACCCGCTTGGTGGGCAGGGTGTCCAGTTCGATGGCGGTGGCCCGGGTACGGAAGACCAGCCGCACACCGGACGGCTGGGCCTCGGCCACGGCCAGTTGGCTGTCCGGGATCTGCCGGCGGGCCGGGGCCGGCAGCCGATGCGGCAGAAGGCCGTGCGCGGTCGCTTCCACGTCGAGGTGCCCGCGCAGCATGTCCGCGGTGACAGGGGTGGTGATCGTGTCGTGCTCGGTGTTCATCGCCTCAGCCTGTTGACCAGTTTCTTCCGTGTGTTGCAGGTGTGCCCGCGCGTGGCACGGCACACCGCCTCCGGCGGTACGGGGCCGCCGGTCAGGGCGTGGTCCGGTTGCGCAGCAGAGCGTCGAGGGAATCCACGATCCACGCCCAGGATTCCCGCGCGTCGGGGGCGCTGTGCTCGAAGCCTCCGGCCAGTTCCAGGCTGACGTAGCCGTGGAAGACGCTGCCCAGCATCCGCACCGCGTGCGTCTGGTCCGGCTCCGTCAGGTCGTAGCCGCGCAGGATCGCCCGCGTCATCTGCGCGTGCCGCACCCCGGCGCTGGCGGCCGCCGTCTCGGGATCGAGGCGGAGGCGGGCGGCGGCGTAGCGACCGGGGTGTTCCCTGGCGTAGTCGCGGTAGGCGTCCGCGCAAGCGGCCAGGGCGTCCCGGCCGGCCCGCCCGGCCAGGGCATCGGCGACCCGGTCGGCGAGTTCCGCCAAGGCGAACAGGGCGATCCGGGTCTTGAGTTCCTGGGAGTTCTTCAGGTGCGAGTACAGACTCGCGACCTTGACGTCGAACCGCCGGGCAAGTGCCGAGACGGTCACCTGGTCAAAACCGACCTCGTCGGCCAGTTCCGCGCCCGCCAGGGTCAGACGCTCCGGGGTCAGCCCCACTCTCACCATTACCTTCCTCCCATCCAGCTAAGGACATTATGCATTTGCCTAATAGCTTTAGGCAAACTAGCCTGCCGTTCATGAAGCCGCTGACCGAACGAGAGATCCGTGCCGCGTTCCTGAACTGCACCAAGGGCGAGGCCAAGCGCCTGTCCGTCCCCCGCGACCTGGCCGAGCGGCCCTGGGACGACCTGGACTTCCTCGGCTGGAGGGACCCCCAGGCCCCCGACCGCGCCTACCTCGCCACCGAACTGGACGGCCGCCCGGTGGCACTCGCCCTGCGCTGCCCGAGCGCCGGCTCCTGGCAGATGCGGCGCAGCATGTGCTCGATATGCATGACCACCCACACCGGTGGTGTTTCGCTCATGGTCGCCGCGAAAGCCGGCAAGGCCGGGCAGCAGGGCAACTCCGTGGGCGCCTATCTGTGCAGCGACCTCGCCTGCCCGCTCTACGTACGAGGCAAGAAGGACGCGGGCGTCGGCGCACGGCTCCCCGAGTCGCTCACCGTGGAAGAGAAGATCCAGCGCACCGTCGCGAACCTCGCCGCGTTCATCGCCAAAGTCAGCGCATGAAGCAACCGGCCACGAACTGGAACCACACGCCCGCACCGGCTGCGCCGCCGCCGGCCGGTCGGCCTCCCCGTCACCTGCGCATGGGTTCCCTCAAGGGCTGCTCCAGGCTGCCTTCGCCCGGAGGGCCGGCCGCGTTCGTAGCGCGGCGTCATCCCCGGCCCCCGGCCGCATGGTGTCGTCACGGCCCGGCGGCGTCGTCCTCCGAAAGCAGTGCGTGCACGCGTTGCAGGACGTCGAGGTGGGCCTCGTTGTAGAACTCGACCAATGCCTGCACGACAACCGACTGGGCGATCGCCCCTCCCAGGCGGGAGGAGACGTCCAGGTCACGCAGGATCGGGTGGTCCTTCTGCTGTTTGCGGACTTCGGGCGCGAGGCGTTGCGCGAGCCGCCGCCGCACGTCCTCGGGCGCGTCCGCGGGCAGGGCCTCGAACTGCGCGGCGACATCGCTGCGAGGCGCCGAGAGCTGCTTCTGGAGCACGGACATCGCCGCGGGGGTGAGAATGCTGGAGTACGCCAGCAGGAGGGATCGCTGCGCCTCCGGCAGGTCGTCGACGAGTGTCCTGAAGTCCGCCGGCAGGTCGATCGAGGCCCGGTTGTCCAGGATCGCCGCCAGTTCCCGTCGCATCCGCTGTTGGCGTTCGATGCTCGCCGCGAGTTCTGCGTCCAGGACGCGCAGGATCTGCTCCGCCCTCTCGTCGGCGGCCTCGACCGAGGGGATGTCCGACAGCGGCAGGCCCAGGTCGACCAGCCTGCGGATGCGCAGCAGGCGGACCAGGTGCTTGACGTCGTACCGCTTGTAGCCGTTGGCCGCTCGTTCCGGCTCCTCCAGCAAACCGATCTCGTGATAGTGCCGGACGGCTTTCAGTGTCGTGCCGGCGAGTTCGGCCAGCTGACTTGTGCTCCACGTCACCGTCAGGCCCTTTCTCGGGGTGCTCCGTTCCCGATCGCCGTCGGCGTCCTGCCGGTCGGCGAGATCGTCGGGAGGCGATCCATCGAAGACCGTGCCCTTGGGGCATGGTCAACCCTCGATCGGGCCGGCCCTCCACACCGGCGAGACCGTCTTGACCATGCCCCAACGGCACGGAGTGCACTGGGCGGCGACCGCAACCGCGAACCGGTTTTGGAGACTGGACATGAAACGACAATGCATCATCGGCCGGAGATCAGCCCTGGCGGTCGTCATCGGCCTCAGCGGATCGCTGGCCGCGGTGCCCGCCGCAGCGGATGAGCCGCAGGTGTCGCAGGTGCGGTGGGACACGTGTCCCGAGGACGTCGTGGTCGAAGCGGCTCCGACCGAGTTGCAGTGCGCCACCGTGCCCGTGCCGGTGGACTACGCCGACCCCGGGGGCGCCCGGATCGACCTGACGATATCCCGGCTGGCCAGCACGAACCCCGGCAAGCGGCGCGGCACCCTCATGCTCAATCCGGGCGGCCCAGGAGGGTCCGGACTGGCGCTGCCCGCGCTGCTGGTGGCCCGGGGCCTTCCCGCCGGCGTCCTGGACGGCTATGACCTGATCGGCATGGACACCCGCGGCGTCGGGCACTCGGCTCCGGTCACATGCGGGTTCACACCGGACGGCCCCTACCAGGCCAACATTCCTCCCTACGCGGTCGACGACGCGGCGGTCACCGCACAGGCGAAGGTCGTCAAGCAGGTGGCCGAGCAGTGCGCGCGCCGTGACCGCAACGGACTGTTGCGCCACCTGACCACGGCGAACACGGCCCGCGACCTGGACCGTATCCGGGCCGCGCTCGGCGAGGAGAAGACCAGCTACCTGGGCTACTCCTACGGCACGGCACTGGGCGCCGCCTACGCGTCGATGTTCCCCGAACGCTCCGACCGGATCGTGCTCGACAGCAACATCGGCGACACCCACCTCGACCGCCACGGCATGCGCCGCTACGCCCTCGGCATGGAGCAGTCGTTCCCCGACTTCGCGAAGTGGGCAGCCGCACGGCACGACGGCTACGGCCTGGGCCGCACCCCCGCGCAGGTCCGCAGGACCTACTTCACCCTCGCCGAACGGCTCGACAAGGCTCCGGTGGCGGGCGTCGACGGCAGCCTGTTGCGGCAGTACACCTTCAGTCAACTGTTCAAGAAGGTGCAGTACCCCAAGCTGGCCCAGCTGTGGCAGACACTGGCAGACGGCGACGACACGGCGGCCCGCCTGCTGTCGGGGAACGCCACCGCGGACAGGGCATCGTCCTCGATCGACAACCCCTTGACGGTGTTCGCCGCCGTGACCTGCAACGACGTCGAGTGGCCCGAGAACGTCGACACCTACCGGCACGGCGTCGCCGAGGACCGCGAGCGCTACCCGCTGTTCGGTGCCGCCGCCGCCAACATCACGCCCTGCGCCTTCTGGCCGTACGCCCCGGCCGAGCCGCCGGTCTCCGTCGACGACGACGGACCGCGGAACGTGCTGCTCGTACAGAACCTGCGGGACGCGCCGACGCCGCACGACGGCGGGAAGATGCTGCGCCAGAAGTTCGCGGACCGGTCCCGGCTGCTCAGCGTCGACGACACCGGGCACGGTGTCTACGTCCTCGGCGACAACCCCTGCGCGTTGAACACCACCACGCGCTTCCTCGTCGAGGGCAAGATGCCCGAAAAGGACATGCTCTGCCGCGCAGGCTGATCCTCGCAGGCTGATCCTCCGACCAGTTGAGCGGAGCGGACGGTCCACGGCCATGTCCGCTCCGCCGCGTCCGTGCCGGTCCAGAGCGGCGACCGGAGTCCGTCGGGCACGACGAGCGCGACCCGGGCGCGCCCCTGACGGGCGCCGGGAAGCTGCGCCTGCGCGGCCGAGCCGAGCACATAACGGGAGTGAAAGATGATCAAAGAGTGGCGGCGTCGTCGGGCCACGCAGCGGGTCAAGCCCGGAGACGGGCGCGCACTGAAGCCTTTCCGCTGGTGGCAGTTGCCCTTCCGCACGCTGTTCTGCCTTCGGCTGACGTGCGACGACGGCGGGCACACGGTCTACGCCATCGACTTCAGGCATTGGCAGAACCATTCGTCCGACACCCTCAAGGCCCACCTGTACCGCGACGGCAGACAGCACGCCATGTCCCAACTCCCCGCCGCCTTCCCCGTCCCGGGCGGCATCATCGAGGTGAGGATGAGCGCCTTCGGGATCAAGCGCTGCCACTACGTCACCGACAGGGGCTCCGAGTACCAGCTCGTCCCGGACCCCCACTCCGCCGAGGGGCGCCGTGCGCGCCTCGACCGCGAGCACCCCGCGCTGAGCCGCGCAATCGGTCTCCTCTCGCTGTGCGTGCTCGTCGCCGCCCCGGCCATCCTCGTCCCGCAGATCGCCGAACAGCTCACCAAGCCCGGGGGCATCGCGCAGCACACCGGGACTTTCACCTCCCCCATCGACCTGCCGAAGTGGGGCAACACCGCGCTCGGTCTCGCCACGGCGGCAGCCAGCACCGAACGGGCGTTGCGGCTGCGCTACAGCTGGCTGCTCGACGGCGGAGCGGGATGAACGCGCCCTGGAGAGGGGTCGTTTGCCGGCAGGACGGGCGCGCGTCTGTCGGGCACGCTCACCGGTCCGCGGGCGCCGCGTGCCAGCGTCCGCATGATGCCCGCCCCTGTCAGCACGGCCGTGGCGTGCAGCGCCACGGCGACCGCGACGTTCTCCGGGTAGCTGACGTCGCTCGGGTGCGCCAGCGCCACGTACAGCGTGGCCGGCAGCCTCCAGCCGCTCCACGCGAACATCGAGCCCGATCCCAGCCACGCCGACGCGAGCAGGAGCGGATACGGCAGCCGGGTCGGCCGGCGCCGGACGAGAACCAGTACGGCCGCGGACGCGGCGAGAGCCCAGCACGCGCTGACCCCGGCCAACACATGCCAGCCGGCCGGCCGCTCATCGCGGTGCGCGATGCCGAGGGTGCCACCGGCCGCCCAGTAGAGCCAGGCCAGGCCGGTCATGGCGCCGGTCACGGCGGGCCACAGCGACCTTGCGGACGTGCGGCTGCGGGGTCGCTCCGGCCGGCGCAGCGCGTGGGGCCAGCGCCGCCGCAGATAGGCGGGAAGCGCGACGGCCAGCGCGATGCCGGTTCCCACGAAGCTGCACTGGAGCAGCACCGCTTCCCAGCCCGGCATCGACGCGTCACCCGCCGAGCCGCCTGAGCCTTGCGAACTCCCCGTCCCGGAGTTCACCAGCGCGCTGACGGCCACGAACGGCAGGATCGACACCAGGAATCCCGCCCCGACCCAGGCGAGGAATCCCACCAGCCGGCCGGGGATCCGCATCCCCCACGGCCGTACGAGCGCCAGCCCCAGCATGATCCCGGCCGCGGCCATACCGATCGTGACGGTGTTGAGCACCAGCCACCCGCCCAGGCTGAACCCCCGCCCGACCGGCAGCAGCCCCAGTAACGAACCGACCACCCACGACACCTTGATCACCAGATACGGCACGAGGGCCGCCGCCGCCCCGTACGCCGCCGCACGCCCGATCCGGTCCGCACGCTCCACCACGTCTCCCTCCGCTGGGGATCCCCATGGTCCGGCGCCCTCACATCCCTCCGCATCGGCCCCCAGGGGCACCCCGCTCCCCCGTTGGTCTGACCCGCCCCTCCGCCCTGCGGACCACGCTCGCTCAACCCGGCGATGCCGACGGGGGCCGGCTGAATCCGCGAAGGGCTTTCCTCACCCGCGACATCTGATGCGGGGGCCCGGTGCCAGGGCCTGTTCGCGGTGGTCTACCGGGTGAGGGTCCAGTGCTGCGCACTGGTCGGTGTGTCGACGCACTTCACCACCTGGAGCCTGGCGTTCTCCCCGGCGGCAGCGCCTCCCCGCACGCCCAGGCACAGGTTGCTCGCGAGGTTGCGGATCCAGTAGGTGCCGTCCGACTGCGGGTCCAGCCACCAGAGTTGGTTGTCCGCGGTCGTCGCGTCGCAGTAGTACTCGGAGACCGCCGTCCCGTGGTCGACAGTGCCGTAGTAGGGCACGTCCAGGCACAGCCCGTCCTTGCGGTTGGCGGCGACGAACAGGCTCGCGCCCTGTGGCCCGCCGTTCTTGGAGGAGACCCTGAGGTCCCAGAGCATGTTGTCCGTGGGGGCCATGTGGCCGCAGCTGTGCTGGTTCACCGGGCCGGCGACCGAGCCGTGCCCCTGGCCGGGGAGGTCGGCGCACATGTGGGTACTGGCGTTCTTCAGGGGCACGTTCGTCGACGCGGAGGCGGCGTTGGCCAGTTCACGAGCGCTGGGCTTGGCGGTCTTCGTCGCCTTCGGGCCGGCCGTCTGCTTGGGGGCGGACGGCGGCACCGCCCGCGCAGCCGGCGCGGCGGCCACGCTCGCGGATGCGGACGCGGACGGGGACGCGGACTTCGACGGTGACGGGGAGGCGCTCGGCGACGCGGAGGGCGACGGGGACTCGGCCGTGTAGTCGGCGGCCGGTTCGTCGTCGGGCAGGCCGGCATCGAGCGTCGTACCGGCGATGGGTGCCGTCTTGACCGTGCGGTTCTCGTCGTCGTCGCTCAGAGCGAGCACCAGGAACGGTACGGAGATCAGCACCGCCCCCGCGATGGCGGCCGCGGCCAGCATGGGGCCGCGGGGCCGTCCCGGCGATGTCCCGACCGCGTTCGGGTCGTCCGGGTCGTCGTCGCCCCCGGCGAACAGGACACCGGTCTCTGCATCGGGCTCCGGTCCGTCGGACGCCGCCGCCTGCCGCTGTCGTTGTTCCGGCTCCCGCTGGTGTCCCTGCTCGGCGGATGCCGGTGCCGCGGCGGCGGACGCGGAGCGCCGCCCGAAGAGCCGCCTGGGCGCGGGTGCGGGGGACGCCGGTATCGGTATCGGGGCGGCCGGATCGGGGCCGGGGTCGGGGGTGCGCGGGCCGAGGTCCGCGCCGGGGTCCGCACCCGGCGGGGGCACGGGCACCGCACGGCGAACGGCGACGGAGGGCGTCGCTTCGTTGGCCGGGGGTTCGTGCTGACGGGGCATGAACACTGCTCCTTGTCGATGGATGGGTGGTGCGATGACGCAACGGGCCCGCCGACGCCTCGTGTTTCAGCGGGACTTCGTCGCCCCAGCGGTCACCTCCCGCTCCCCCGGCTCACAGGGCGTCAGCTTTCCCAATCCACTCTGGACCAGGCTTGGTTGAATCCAAATATCGACACGGTGAACGTCGTCCGACGTCGCCGGCTTCGGCGGGTTCCCGGCCCTCCCGGGGCACACCTCATGTGCGCATCGTCGGCGGCACGGCTTGACGTCCGTCCCCCTGCCGGCGCGGAGGTCATCCGCGCAGGTGTTCCAGCAGGTTCCGCTCGGCGTGCCTGAGGTGTTCCAGGCCCACTTCGCCGGCTCCGGGGACATCGCCGTCGCGGATGGCCGTGATGATCGTCTGGTGCTCTTCGGCGATCTCCGCGGGGGCGAGGAGGTGCGCGTTCTGCACTTGGGCGAGGCAGAGCCGTATCTCATTGATGATCACACTGTGCGCGCGGGAGAGGCGGTCGCTGTCCAGGCCGTCGATGAGCGCACGGTGAAAGGCGACATCCGCCTGGACGATGGCCGCCACGTCCGAGCCGGTCGAGCACGCGCGGAACGCCTCATGGGCGGTCAGGGCCTGCGGGGTCAACAGCCGCTTGGCGGCCAGCAGTTCGTAGGCCCGCACTTCGATCACACCGCGGGCGAAGTACAGGTCACGTACCCGTGTCTCGTCCAGCGTCGGGACGCGGGCGCTGCGGTGCGCGGTGCGTTCCAGCAGGCCCTCGCCGACCAGCCGCTCGATCGCGGCCTTCGCGGTCTGCCGCGCGACTTTGTACTCCGTGGCGACCGATGCCTCCGTCACCGCGGTGCCGGCGGTGATCTCGTCCGCGAGTATCCGCTCACGCAGCGACGTCACGAGGGCGTCGCCGACGGACTGGGTTACAAGCTGGATCGCCATGCGCGCGTCCTTCGCGTCGTGGGTGAGGTCCGAGGGCTCTCAGAATATCCGCTGAACGCTAGACAATCAGACAAACGGGTGAGATAACTTGACGAACAATTTTCGGGAGGAGCGTCTCTATGCAGGTAGACGCCGTCCGGCGCGTCGTCCTCGCCCCGGATAAGTTCAAAGGAACCGTCTCCGCCCAGCGTCTCGTCGACGTCATGGCGGCGGCGATCGCGGAGCAGACCCCCGCCACGGCCGTGTCGCGGCTGCCCGTCGCCGACGGCGGCGACGGCAGCGTGGCCGCCGCACTGTCCGCGGGCTGGAGGGCCGACTCCGTGCCGGCGTCCGACGCCTGGGGCACGGACGTGAAGGCGTCCGTCGCCCGGCTCGGCGGCCGGGCGATCGTCGAGGTGGCGTCCGTGTGCGGCCTCGGTGCGCGCCGCCCCGGCCCGTCAGAGGCGGCCACGGCCACGACGTACGGCGTCGGCCAGGCCGTCGCCGCCCTCCTGGACGACGGGGCCGAGGAGATCACCCTCGCGCTCGGCGGCAGCGCCGCCACCGACGGCGGCACCGGCCTGCTGAGCGCGCTCGGCGCCGACCAGCGTGACGCACAGGGCCACCGGCTCGCGCCGGGCGGCGCGGCACTGACCGGGCTCGCGACCGTCCGTACCGCAGAACTCCATCCCGGCCTGCGTGACGTCCGGCTGGTTCTGGCGTGTGACGTCGACACACCCATGGTGGGGTCCGACGGCTCGGCCGAGATGTTCGCGCGCCAAAAGGGCGCGGACGACGACATGGTCCGCCGGCTCTCCGCCGGGCTTGCGCACGCGGCGGATCTTCTGGAGAACGCCTTCGCCAGCCCGGGGGCAGCCCGGCGGCCGGGCTCCGGGGCCGCGGGCGGACTCGCCTGGGCCGGACTCCTGCTGGGCGGACACCTGCGTTCCGGCGCGGAGGTGTTCCTCGACCTGCTGGGCGCGGGAGAGGAGATCCGCGGGGCGGACCTCGTCATCACCGGGGAGGGCTGCCTCGACGAGCAGAGCCTGCGGGGCAAGGCCCCCGTGAGCATCGCCCGGCTCGCCCGGACCTACGGGGTGAAGACCGTGGCGATCGTAGGAAGCAACCGTCTGCCCGCCGCGGCGGACGACGAGGCGCTGTTCGCGGACACCGTCACACTCGACCGCATCGACCCCGCCTGCGCCGACGACCCCGAGCTGACCTGCCGCCTCGTGGGGCAGGCCGCCCGCACCCTCATCCAGGCCCACCTGGGCCTGGGCCCCAGGACCACTCACCGGAACGGAGCCCGACCGTGACGACCCGCCCCTGGAGCTGCGACACCGTCGTCGCGCTCCCCGACTCCACCCGCCGCCGAACGGTCCTCTTCGGCAAGAACAGCGACCGCCCGGCCGGCGAGGCCCAGCCGCTGCGCCGGCAGCCGGCCCGGCCCGCGGGCGGCCCCCTGCGCCTCGCCTACCTCACCATCGAGGACGCACCCGCCTACGCGCACATCGGTTCGAGCCCGTTCTGGTGCTGGGGCTACGAGATGGGCGTGAACGAGCACCGCGTCGCCATCGGCAACGAGGCCGTCTTCAGCAACGTCTGGGCGGACGCCGTCGCCAGGGAGAAGGCAGGCGATGCGCAAGCACCCGGCATCCTCGGCATGGAACTCGTCCGCCTCGGCCTGGAACGCGGCAGCACCGCACAAGAAGCACTGCGGATCATCACGGAACTGCTGGAACGCCACGGCCAGTGGGGCTCGGCCATGGTCGGCACACCCCATGCCGAAGGCTCCTACGACAACGCCTTCGTCATCGCCGATCCGCGGGAAGCCTGGGTCCTGGAGACGATCGGACGCGACTGGGCGGCCCGCCGCATCAGCAGCGGTGTCGCGTCGCTCAGCAACGAGCTGTCCATCCGCACGGACGCGGACCTCGCCAGCTCCGGACTGCGCGCGGCGGCGACGCGGGCGGGCTGGCCGTCCGACCGGCCGCTGGATGTGGCGGACGCCTTCACCGACCCGGGCACACCGCTCCAGGTGTCGCACATCCGCCGCCGCCGCTCCCACCAGCTCCTCACCGACGGAGCAGCCGCGGGCATCGACCTGCGCACCATGAAGCGCGTCCTGCGCGACCACCTGGAGGACACCTTCCTCGGCGGTCCCTCCTTCGACGCCGCACGCCCGGACTTCCACACGCTCTGCATGCACGAGCACCCGTCCGGATTCACCTGGGGCAACACCGCGGCCTCACTGATCGTCGAACTGCACGACGGCCCCGGTCCGCTCACCCTGTGGTGGTGCCCCGTCACCCCCTGCACAGGTGTCTACCTTCCCGTTCCGCTGGAGATCGAGGACCTGCCCGACGGGCTCACCCGGCCCGCCCCGGCATCCTCGTGGGACCCCCGCGACCATCGCAGTCCCGGGCACGACCCGCTCGCGGTCTGGTGGCAGTGGCAGCACCTGCTCGACGCGGCCAAGGACCCCGAGGCACGCGACTTCACCGCCCGTGCCGCGCGTCTGCGCACCGCCTTCGACGACCTCGAAGCACGGTGGGAACAGGCACTCCCCGCCCCGGCAGACGCCCCGAAGGCCCGGACCGCGTTCGCCCGCACCTGCCTGGACGAAGCCCGCGCCACCGCCACCGGGCTCGCCCTTGAGTTCGGCACGGATCCCGCCCGCGCCCTCGACAGCCGCTGGGCCGTACCGGCCGCCTGATCACGCTCCGCCGCACCACCGCCTGCACCACTTGGAGAACCACCCATGTCCATCAGAGAGTCCTTCCGCGGCCCCGAAGCCTCCATCGACGACCAGATCGAGAGCTTCGCCGTCGAGCGCGTGCCCGACAACAAGCGCTGGCCCATCCCCGCCATCAGCCTCGTGCTGCTCGGCAACGCCACCGCCATGTTCTTCTTCTCCTTCGGCGCCCAGCAGACCTTCCTCGTGGGCTGGCCGACGATGCTGCTGCCGATCGGCTACTTCTTCATCGGCGCCGTCCTCATCGGCTCCCTGACCATGCGGATGGCCAGCCGCGAAGGGCTCTCCCAGAGCCTGATATCCCGCGGACTCGGCTTCGGAAGCCGGGGCGCGGCACTGACCTCGTTCATCTACGCGGTCAACTTCGTCTACTACTTTCTCTTCGAAGGGACGATCGTCTCCCACGCGATCGCCTACTACTTCGACATCCCCATCGACTCCTTCGCCGGCATCGGGATCTTCGCCGTGATCGGCCTCGTCACGATCGGCTTCGTCTGGCGCGGCATGTACGCCATGTCGACACTCCAGAAATGGGGCTTCCCGATCTTCGTCGGGCTGCTGGTGTGGGCACTGATCTGTCTCGGCTCCCAGCACGACATCGCCGGCGTCGGCCAGTGGAACTCCACCGCGACCGGCGGCGGTGCGGCCCTGTGGACCGCGATGAGCTTCGCCAACGGACAGATGATCTTCCAGGGTCTGATGGCCACCGACTACGGACGCTTCGCCAGCACCCGGATCCGCTACCGCGGCACGGCGACCATCATGCTGCTCGAACTCATCCCGATGTTCGTCATCATCTTCCTCGGCGCGATGCTGGGCGCGTCCCTCGTCGGCTCCTTCGGCGAGGAGAAGGCGCAGGACCCCGGATTCGTCTTCGTCCACCTCATGGGACTGCTCGGGGTCGTCTTCGTCGTCATCACCCAGATCCGCATCAACGTCATGAACCTGTACGGCGGTTCCATCACCCTGTCGAGCGGCTTCGACGTCGTCGCGGGCTTCCGTCCCGGACGTCCCTGGTGGATGTTCGGAGTGTGGCTGTTCGGTGTCATCTTCTACGCCACGAACGTCATCAACCACCTCGGCACGTTCCTGGCCGTCACCGGCGTCCTCACCAACACCTGGGTGCTCATCATCCTCGCCGACTACTTCGTCTGCCGACGCTGGCTGGGGCTCGGCCGGGCCGAGGACATCGAGTTCCGCGAGGACGAAGTGCGCGAGTGGAACCCCTGCGGCCTGGTCTCCCTCGGCCTCGCGGTGTTCGTCGGCGCGCTCGGCATCCTCGGCGTCTACCCGGTGGCGTACGCGTCGTTCATCTCGATGTTCCTCGGACCCGTCGTCCACGTCGTCCTCACCAAGATGACGAAGGGACGCTTCTACACACCCGCGCACGCCACCGCCGACCGAGTCCCGTCCACGGCGACCTCGGGGAACTGACCCCGGCCACCGGATCCTCGCGGGGTGCGCCCGGTTGCTCGCAGCAGCCGGGCGCTGGGCATCCCGGTGGCTGACAAGCGCCGGCCGCCGGCACACCAGCCGGTGGACGAAAGACGTCACGGCGTCCGAGGCAACAGGGATCTGGCCGCGACACGCATAACCATGCCGGGCCGTAGCAGCACGCGGGGTTCCTTGAGCAGGCTCAAGACGTTCATCAGTTCGGCGCACACCTTGACGTCCTTCGTGGCAGCGGTCAGGGCATGGACGTAGTACCTGATCAGCATCCGATCCACAACGCCGGGCCGAGCACCGGTGGTCTCCGGGTAGCGCCAGTCCTCCCAGGTGGCCACGGTCCACGCACCGGACGCCGCACGGGCGACAGCCCGCTGGAACTCGGCAGTGGACGAAGCTCCGTCGGCCAGCCAGCTCTCCAGGGCCTGCGCGCAGAGCGCAGAAACACTCATGCCGTGGCCGTAGACAGGGTTGAAGGCACAGGCGGAATCGCCCAATGCTATGAGCCCGGCCGGCCATGTGGACATCTTCTCCCAGTGATGGTTGCGGTTGGCGGCCTGTCTGAAGGCCGATATCCTGCTGACGGGCTTGGCCTTCACCAGCAAGGAGTGCAGCGCGGGATCGCGCAGGCTACGGGCGTATTCCAGGAAGCCTTCGTCGGTGTTCGGCGGGTAGTCGCCCCCATAGCCGGCAAGTGTGCACCTCCATTTCCGGTTCTCCTGGAGAAACATGTAGGCACAGCGGCGTGCAGCAGGGGGCCGGTGCTGCAGAGTGATGGCCTTGAAGTCGGGGGTGTGCTCCGGGGGGATCTCGAAGTCCTGGGTGGCATGCCCCATATGGGCATCCACCACGGTCACTTCGGGAAGGGTGTGTCCCTGCTCGGCGAGCCATGTGGGGAGTTGGGACGAGCGTCCGGTGGCGTCCACCACCAGGTCCGCATGCAGCGTCTTGGGTCCATCAGCCGTGCGGGCCCGGATGCCGACGACACGGCCGGCCGTGTCGGTGAGCAAACCGGTGGCCGTGGTGCGGTCCACGATCGTCACCTTGTTGAGCCGCTGCCGCAGGGCCGCCTCCAGCACGGAGCGGCTGCAGGTGAACACCTTCGTCAGGGGAAGGCGCGGAAGCCATCCCGCCGTGCTCAGCCACCTCGCGTCGGCGGGAAATGAAAGGCGGGGCGCGCCCGATGCGCAGAGGGTGTCCAGTACCCCTGGGAAGAAGGACTCCAGGACCTGCTGCCCGGCGGGCCACAGGAGATGAACGTGACGGTGTTGCGGCACACCGGCACGGCCGCGATCACTGCCGTCCAGCCGGTCACGTTCTATCACCGTGACGGTCTCACAATGACGTGAAAGGGCCTCGGCAGCAAGGATCCCTGCCACACCTGAGCCCATGACGATGGCACTCTTCACAAGGCGTCACTTCCCCTGCTTTGTGCTGGTATAGGCGCAACCCACGAGCATGGGCATGGCGCAATGACGTGACCAGTGCAGCCGCTGCCGATGAGTCCCACAAGGGGGCACGGCCCGGGAGACAGGGGCACAGCGCTCAACTTTGTGCACTTGTGCAACGAAGCCGCCGGCCACCAGAACGAAGGGCACACCGCCGACCGTATCCGTCACCGTGTGTCGCGGAGTTGAAGAAGGTAGGTGGCGGTCAGCGCGACGGCGCGGTCCTCGTCGTGCGACAGCTCCATGAGGGCACGTGACGCCGTCGTCCCCGGAATGCCCGCAAGCGCCTGGGTCAGCCGTCCGCGTGCAGGTGCTTCAGCAGTGTCGTGGGCGAGGCGGTCGACGAGCCTGGTTGCGATCTGATCGGCCGTCGCGGTGTCGATCCGGCGCAACCGCGTGAGCAGCTCGGTCTCGGCCGCGATGCGGTCGCTTGTCTGTCGGATGAGGTCGCCGACGAGCGCCGAGGGCGTGAAACCGGGATCGTCGAGGGCGCGCCCGATGTCACGCAGCGACAGACCCAGCGACCGCAGGCTCTCGATGTGGAAGATCCGCCGGATGTCCTTCGCGGAGTACTCCCGATAACCGGAGCCCGTACGACCCGAAGGCCGCACGAGGCCGAGCGATTCGTAATGCCGGAGCATGCGGGCACTGACCCCGGACCGTTTCGACACCTCACCGATCAGCACGGTTCTCATCGTCCGTCTTGGGGGCCCCGGTGAGGGCCACGACGCGCTTGGCCTCCTCGATCGCCGACTCGAATCCGGCGTCCGGGTCGTGCAGCAGCCGTTGTGTGGCGAGCGCGTGCGCACGCACGCGCGGATCAGAGGCCGTCGTCGCAGCGCGCAGAGCCGGCACCATCACGTCGCCCAGCGCGACCAGCGCCTGGCTGAGACTCAGTTGTGTCTTCTCTTCGCCGCGCCCGAGCTGCGTTGCCAGCACCGTGGCCAAGGCGGACTCCTCGCCTTCCGGCACGAGCACGACCGCGGCCCGCCAGGCGCTCCTCGCCACCTCGTCGTCGGCGTCGGACAGCAGTGCCCGTGTGATCGCCGGCCACGCCTGCCGGTCCCCGATCTTGGACAGCGTGTGCAGCGCCTGGCTGCGTGCCTGCGCACGCTCCGAGCGGACTTCGCGGAGCAGCTCGGGGAGCGTCAGGGACACCGGGTGGCGGACGAGCGCCCAAGTCAGCATGTCGCGGACGAAGAACTCGGGCTCGATCGCGCATCGCTCGACGAGCTTGCCCACGAAGCGCGGGTCAGGCGCCGTACCGACCGCCAGAGCAGCCCGCAGTCGCACAGCCGAACGGCTGTCCTCCAGCCCCTGGAGCGCTCGTGTCGCATCCGTGTCCTGTCTCGTCGTGGTCATCGGGACCACCTCCTTGGGAAGCAGTGAAGACCTTGTCACCGTGTCAAGGTCAAATGCCGTGCCAGGTGTCGGCTCCGAAGGTGGCTTTGATGTCGGAGGCGATGGTCGTGGGGTCCACCGTGGCCCGGAGGGCGTAGACGGTGGTCTTGCGTGCATCGCGAACACCGAGGTGGACGGGGCTTTCGCCCGGGTGGGCCGCGAGGATGCGCTTGAGTTCTCTGACGGACTGTTCGGTGATGCGGTGCGAGGGGAGTGCGAGTCGCACAGGCGGCTTGCCACCGGTTTCCGCGGAGGAGATGTCGAGGACGGAGAGTTCACGGCCGAAGACGTTCATCGTCCCGTCCCGGTCTTCGATCTTGCCCTTGACAGAGATGACGTTGTCTTCGGCCAGTGCGTGCTGCACGAGCTGGTATACGGCGGGGAAGAAAAGGACTTCGATGCCGGCATCGCGGTCCGCGAGGTTCACGATGGCCCAGTGATTGCCCTGCTTGGTCATCTTGAGCTGAATGCCGGTGATCAGTCCGGAGAGCTGTACGTCCCCGGCGGTGCGGCCGGAGGCGAGCAGTTCGGCGATGGAGCAGTCCCGCGCCCTGGAGAGGATGTGCTCGGCGCCGTCCAGGGGGTGGGCGGAGACGTAGAGGCCGAGCATTTCGCGTTCGGTCGCCAGGAGTTGCCCACGGGGCCACTCTGTGCCGTCGATGGGGAAGTCGAGGCCGAAGGCCGGGTCACCGGTTCCTTCGTTGCTCAGATCTGCGAAGAGATCGTCCTGTCCGTAGCTTGCCGCCTTCTTCACGGGGATGATCGCGTCGATGGCGTTCTCGTGGATGGCGGTGAGTCCCTTGCGGGAATGGTCCAGGGAGTCGAAGGTGCCGGCCTTGATGAGGGACTCCACGGCCCTCTTGTTCAATGCGGGCAGGTCGGCCTTGTCGAGGAAGTCGGAGAAGGAGGTGAATTTCCCTTTCCGGCGGCGTGCCTCGATGACGGCTTCGATGACGTTGTCGCCGACGTTGCGTACGGACCGCAGTCCGAAGCGGACGTCGTCGCCGACAGCGGTGAACTCGGCGACGGACTCGTTCACGTCGGGTTGCAGGACGCGGACGCCGTTCTTGCGGGCGTCGGCAAGGTAGGTCGCGGCCTTGTCCTTGTCGTCGCCGACCGAGGTGAGCAGTGCGGCCATGTACTCGGCCGGATAGTTGGCCTTGAGGTAGGCGGTCCAGTACGAGACGAGGCCGTAGCCGGCGGTGTGGGACTTGTTGAACGCGTATCCGGAGAAGGGGAGCATGACGTCCCACAGGGCCTTGATGGCCTCCTCGCCGTATCCGTTGCCGCGCATGCCGTCGTGGAACTTGTCCCACTCCGCGGCCAGCACCTCCGGTTTCTTCTTGCCCATCGCACGGCGCAGCAGGTCGGCGCCGCCCAGGGTGTATCCGGCCAGTTCCCGGGCGATCCCCATGATCTGTTCCTGGTAGACGAGCAGATGGAAGGTGTTGCCGAGGATCGGCTCCAGGGCGTCGCGCAGTTCGGGGTGGATCGGGGTGATCTCCTGACGGCCGGTCTTGCGGTGCGCGTAGTTGGTGTGTGCGTTGGCCGCCATCGGGCCGGGCCGGTAGAGCGCGTTGACCGCGGCGATGTCCTCGAACCGGGTGGGCTCCATCTGCTTCAGCAGGACGCGCATCCCGCCGCCGTCGAGCTGGAAGACACCGAAGGTGTTGCCCTCGGCCAGCAGCCGGTACGTCTTGGCGTCGTCCAGAGGGATCACCACGGTGGACGGGTCGCCGTCCTGGGGATCCACGGTGGCCAGGCTGATGCCCCGGTTCTCGCGGATGTTCTCGATGGCCTGGTCGATCACGCCCAGGTTCCGCAGTCCCAGGAAGTCCATCTTGATCAGGCCCATGGCTTCGCAGGACGGGTAGTCGAAGCCGGTGATCTTCACACCGTCCGAGGCACGCATGTGCAGCGGGATACGGTCGGTGAGCCTCGTCTTGGACAGGATCACCGCCGCGGCGTGCACGCCGGTGCCGCGGGTGAGGCCCTCCACCCCGCGGGCCGTGTCGATGACCCGCTTCACATCCTGTTCTTTTTCGCACATCTGGCGGATCTCGCCGGCCTCGCCGTACCGCTCGTGCGAGGGGTCGAAGAGGGCGGCCAGCGGGGCCGGCTTGCCGTTCTGGTCCGGCGGGAGCGCCTTGGTGATCCGTTCGCCGTGCGCGTAGGGGTAGCCGAGGATGCGTGAGGAGTCCTTGATCGCGTTCTTGGCCTTGATCTTGCCGAACGTGTTCACCATGGCGGTGTACTCACCGCCGTACTTCTCGGTGACGTACCGGACCATCCGGTCGCGCCGGCGGTCGTCGAAGTCGAGGTCCACATCCGGCGGGTTGATGCGTTCGGGGTTCAGGAACCGCTCGAAGATGAGGCCGTTCTCCAGAGGGCACAGCTCGGTGATGCGGGTGGCGTAGGCAACGATCGAGCCGGTGCACGAACCTCGGCCCGGACCGAGGGGGATCTTGTTGTCGCGGGCGTGGCGGCAGATGTCCGCCACGACGAGGAAGTAGGAGCTGAACCCCATGGGGCCGATGACCGTCATCTCGGTCTCGAAGCGGTCCAGGACGTGCTGGGGGACCGGGTCCCCGTAGCGCATCGCCAGACCCTTCAGGGTTTCCTTGCGCAGCCATGACTCCTGGGTCTCGCCCTCGGGAACGTCCGGGAACTGCGGCATCTCGTCGACGTAGTCGAAGACCTCGTCGTAGGACTCGATGCGTTCGGCGATCAGCAGGGTGTTGTCGCAGGCTTCCGGAAGCTCCGAGAACAGGCCGCGCATCTCTGCGGCGCTCTTGAGGTAGTAGCCGGAGCCGTTGAAGCGGAAGCGGTTCGGGGCGTCCTTGTTCTTGCCGACGCCGATGCAGAGCAGGCTGTCGTGGGCGTCGGCCTGGTCCTCGGTGACGTAGTGCGCGTCATTGGTGGCCAGGAGGGGGATGCTCAGTTCCTTGGCCAGGCGCAGCAGGTCCGCACGGACCTCACGTTCGATGTCCAGGCCGTGGTCCATCAGTTCCAGGAAGTAGCTCTTCGGTCCGAAGATCTCCTGGTAGGCCGCGGCGGCGGCTTTCGCCTCGTCGTACTGGTTCAACCGCAGGCGGGTCTGGATCTCGCCGGACGGGCAGCCGGTGGTGGCGATGATGCCGTGCGGCCGTTCAGCAAGCAGCTCACGGTCCATGCGCGGCTTTCCGGCAGGGAACTGGCCCTCGTAGCTGGCCTGCGTGCTGAGCCAGAACAGGTTTCGCAGGCCCTGGGCGTTCCGCGCCCACATGGTCATGTGGGTGAACCGGCCGCCGCCGGAGACATCCTTCGACCCCTCACCGTCCTCGCTCATGGCCCGCCGGCCCCCGGGCCCCCAGAACTCCTGCTTCCGGACGAACCGGGAGGAAGGCGCCACATACGCCTCGATGCCGATGATCGGCTTGATGCCCTCGAAGCCCTTCGCGACCTGCGCGAACTCATACGCGCCGAACATGTTGCCGTGATCGCTCATGGCGATCGCCGGCATTCCCTGCCGGGCCACCTCGCCGAACATCGGCTTCAGCTTCTGCGCGCCGTCCAGCATGGAGTATTCGGTGTGATTGTGCAGGTGAACGAAGGAATCCGGCATGTGTGGGTCGCCTCCGGGGTGAGCAGGAAGCCCCCATCCGGCCGGCGGCGCGGCGGAGGCTTCGTCGGTGGCCGACCGGCGAGGCAGCGCATGAGTCGCAATCCCGCGGCCGCTGTCAGTCCAGGCCTTGAAGCGCAGGCCCGGCAGCCACCCGGCTACCGGGCAGCCCGCTTCCCGCCGCGCTGCCCGGAAAACCACAGGTTGACTGACGACATCAAATCGAGCGGGCAGACCTGGAATCAAACAACCATTTCGCCACCCACGCTCAACCATTGGTTGTCTGCCTAGGATGGTCCGTATGGATCTCACTGCCGTGCGCACCTTCGTCACCGCCGTGGACGCGGGACAGTTCCAAGAAGCCGCCGCCGAGTTGTCGATCACTCCGCAGGCGGTGTCCAAGCGCATTGCCGTGCTGGAGAAAGACCTCGATGTGCAGTTGTTCAGCCGCACGGCCCGCGGCGCCCGGCTCACCATCGACGGGCAGGCGTTCCTGCCCTATGCCCGAGCGCTGCTCCAGGCCGAGGACCAGGCAGCCGCTTCCGTGCGGCCGGGACGGCGGGCACTGCGCGTCGACGTCATCGGCCGCCGGCTCTCAGTGGCCGGGCTGCTGCACGCCTTCCACCGCGCCCATCCCGAAACTGATCTCGATGTCGTGACGCTGCTCGATTCCGACACAGCCATCGCGGCCGCCCGGTCCGGCATGATCGACGCGACCTTCCGTGCCGTGACCATGCCGGGCCGGCGGCTCCCCGACGGCATCGAGGCGGCTTTGGTCTTCGACGAACCGCTGCGCCTGTTCACCGGGCCGGCTCACGAGTTCGCCGCCGCACGTGCGATCGCTCCCGCCCAGCTCGCCGGGCGCCGGATCTGGATGCCCGGCAACATGCCGGGCACCGAGTGGGCCGCCTACTACGACGAACTCGCCGCCACGTTCGGCCTCAGGATCGACTCGGTCGGCCCCGACTTCGGTATCGACCATCTCCTCGACACGATCGCGGGCTCCTCGACGCTGGCGACCTTCGTCAGCGAGCAGACTCCGCTGGTCTGGCCTGTCGGCCACGACCTGCGGCGCATCCCCCTGCGCGACCCGACTCCGGTCTACCCCCACTCGCTGATCTGGCGCACCGACAACCCCCACCCCGCCCTGGCGGCCCTGCGCCACCACCTCACTTCCGCCTATCCCGGCCGCCCCGACAACGGCATCTGGACCCCGAAATGGGCCCAGCCCGCTCAGGCTGAACACGCATGACCGATCTGGCGCCCTCGGTCCCCGAGAGGGCGGACGGCTCCAGGACCTTCGTAGCGGCAGGCAGCATGGCCTCGGTCCGTACGCCCGTACAATTTGGTGTCGAACGACCGCAGGCCGTACGAGCCTGCCGCCTGAAGTCGACGCGAGGGAGGCACCGTGCCCGGCCAGCGGTCCATCAGCGAGGCGGAGAAGCTCGCGGAGGCAAAGCTCGGTGGCATTCGCATCCGTCGGGAACAGATGGCCGTGGTGGCCAATATCTACCGGGCCGCTTCTGCGGTGCGTCAGCACCTGGAGAACTCCGTGCTGCGGGGCGCGGACCTGACCTGGACCGCCTTCGTCGTGCTGTGGGTGGTGTGGGTGTGGGGTGAGTCCGAGACCCGGCATGTGGCGGAGGAGGCAGGAATCTCCAAGGGCACACTGACCGGTGTGTCCCGAACCCTGGAGTCACGCGGGCTGTTGCGGCGCATTGATCATCCGACGGACGGGCGTCTTGTGCTGCTGGCCCTCACGAAGGAGGGGGAGGATTTCATGCGCCGGGTGTTCCCCGCCTTCAATGATGAGGAAGCCTTCGTCACGGGCCGGCTGAGCGACGCGGAGTGCCGCACTCTCGCCGAAGGGCTGCGGCGGGTGGTCCTTCAGGTCGAGGAGGACGGCGAGGAACGGCGCAGGTCCCTGCTGGGCGGTGAGGAGCCCGCACCGCGCCGCAGCGGTCGGCGCGCCAGGAGCTGACCGGACCCGATCCCATCAGCCGCGTGCGCCTGCGGCTCTCACCAGCCCTTCGAAGAGGCGCTGCTGTGCCAGGTCCTCGTGTGCGGTGTCCTCCGGATGCCACTGCACGGCCAGGAACCAGCTGTCGTCGTTGGCGAGTTCTACGGCCTCTGCCGTCCCGTCGGCGGCGCGTGCGGTGATGGTCAGCCCCTGTCCCAGTCGGTCCACGTGCTGATGGTGGTAGCAGGACGCCTCTGCCTTGTCGGCGCCGATGGTGCGTGCCAGCGCGGAGTCCGAGGTGAGGGAGACCGGGTGCCGGATGTGGCGGTGCTCGCTTCCGGGGCCGCCCATGTCCTGGTGCAGCGTGCCGCCCAGCACGGTGTTGACCACTTGGAGACCGCGGCAGACGGCCAGCAGCGGAAGCCGTCGGGCGAGTGCCTGTCGGGCCAGTTCCAGGTCGAAGGCGTCCTGCTGGTGGTCGACGTCGTAGACGGCTTCGTGGGCGTGACCGCCTCCGTAGCGGTGAGGAGCGATGTCGCCTCCGCCGGGAAGCAGAAGGCCGTCGAATCGGGCGAGGCGGGCGGCGACCTCTTCGGGGTCGGCGGTTCCGCCCGGGGCGTGCGGGTGGACGGTGACGGGTTCACCGCCCGCGCGCCACACGGCCTCGACCAGAGCGCGGGCGTTGACCTCCGCCGCGTAGCGCAGGGCCGAAGTGGTGGCGGAGAAGCGGGCAGGTATCGCGATGAGAGGGCGGTGGGTCACAACTGGATCCAGGTGGTTTTCAGTTCGGTGTACTTTTCCAGGGCGTGTACGGACTTGTCCCGCCCGTTGCCGGATTGCTTCATGCCGCCGAAGGGCACGGTGAGGTCGCCCTCCTCGTAGCAGTTGACCCAGACCGTGCCGGCCTTGAGGGCGCGGGAGACCTGGTGGGCGGTGGACAGATCGGAGGTCCACAGCCCGGCCGCGAGTCCGTACTCGGTGTTGTTGGCAAGGGCGACGGCCTCCGCGATGTCGTCGAAGGTGAGGACCGACAGCACGGGCCCGAAGATCTCCTCGCGCGCCAGGCGACTGTCCGCAGTGACGTTGTCGAAGACGGTCGGTTCGAGGTAGACGCCGCCGGAGTCGGTCAGGGTGCGCGCCCCGCCTGTGCGCAGGCGGGCGCCGTCCTCCGCTCCGGTACGGACATGGTCGAGTACGCGGGTGAGATGGTGCTCGCCGACCAGCGCGCCCATCTCGGTGGCGGGGTCGAGGGGGTCGCCCACCCGGAGGGTGCGTGCGCGCTCCACGACGGCCTCGGTGACTGTGTCGGCGATGGAGGAGTGCACCAGCAGTCGCGAGGGTGCGGTGCACATTTCGCCCTGGTTGAAGAAGATGCCCCAGGCGGCCGTCGCCGCGGCCTTCTCCAGGTCGGGAGCGTCGGGCAGGACGATGTTGGGTGACTTGCCGCCCAGCTCCAGCCAGACGCGCTTGAGGTTGGAGTCGGCGGAGTAGTGCAGGAAGTGGCGTCCCACAGCGGTGGAGCCGGTGAAGGCCAGGACGTCGACGTCCGGGTGGGTGCCGAGGGCGCGGCCTGCCACCGGTCCGTTGCCGTTGACGACGTTGAGTGCTCCTGGGGGCAGCCCCGCTTCCAGAGCGATACGGGCGAGCAGCAGGGCCGACAGGGGCGAGTTCTCGGATGGTTTGAGAACGACTGTGCAGCCTGCGGCAAGGGCGGGGGCGACTTTCCATCCGGCGAGTGTGAGGGGGAAGTTCCAGGGCACGACCGCGCCGACGACACCGACTGGTTCCCGGGTGACCAGGGCGAGCGCGTCCGGTGGTGTGTGCGGTGACTCGTCGGTGAGTTTGTCGGCGAGCTGGCCGTACCAGCGGAACGTGTTGATGACGGCCCTGAGTTCGATGTCGTGGGCGTCGGTGATGGGCTTGCCCATCTCCAGGCTGATGGTGAGTGCCAGCTCGGCCCGGTGCTCTTCGAGGAGGTCGGCGAGGCGCACCAGCACCTGTCCCCGTTCGCCGGGGGCCAGGCGTGGCCATGGGCCGGTGTCGAACGCCTGGCGTGCCGCGGTGACGGCGGCGTCGATCTCGGCCGCGCCGCCGTCGGCGACTTCGGTCAGGGCCTGGCCGTCGCGAGGTGAGACCGAGGTGAAGGTGTTGCCGGCACCGGCTTCCTCTGCGCCGTCGATGAAGTGCGATCCGGAAAGTTCCAGCGCTTCGGCTTTGCTGAGCCATTCGTCAAGGGTGGTCATGCGGTGCTCCAGGGCAGGTGGGTGACTCATTCACGGAAGGGAACGGCGCCGTCCGCCCCGACGTCCACGACATGCCGCCCCATGGCGACGAAGGCGACGGAGAAGAGCAGGATCACGACGCCGGCCGGCCGGAGGACGAAAATTTCGTTTGTGATCAAATGAGCAGAGGGAAGCGGAAGCTCAGCCTTCGGCGGGGCTCTCGGCCAGGCCTTCGAGCAAGGCCCTGAGTTCCGACAGCGCCTCTTCCGTGACATCGCGCTCGCCGAAGACCAACTGGTGCAGCACCAGTCCCTCCAGCGCGGCGAAGACGAGCCGGGACATTCCGCGGCTCACCGTCCGGGACGTCATGCGGGACAGCTCGCGCCGGCTGGCCTCGAAGTACTCCTCGTACAGGCTCCGCAGGTGCGGCAGCAATTCCGGCCTGCGCCGTGCCTCCAGCAGCAGTTCGTACTGGAACGCCTGCAGTTCGGGACCCGACTCGACCATGTCCGTGAGCCCGCTGACGAAGTCGGCCGCCTTGCCTGTGCCGGCGTTGAGCGCACTGCTGCTCAGGGACGTACGGATGGCATGGGTGACAGCCTCTTCGATCAGCGCGTCCCGCGAACCGAAGTGGTGCACGACCAGCCCATGGGTGACGCCGGCCTCCTCCGCCACAGCCCGGTAGGTGAGCTTGCGCAGACCACCGCGGGCCACCACGCGGACAGCAGCCTCCAGCAGGGCGGCCCGTCCCGTCCCGTACTGGCTCACGCGCTTGCGGGTGCGGCGCTTACCGGCGGGCTCGGCGGAGTCGGTCATGCCGTCGACCCTACTCGTGCCCCTCCCCTCAGCGCTTGGGTGCCCTGATGCCACGGAACTCCCAGTCACCGCCGAGGGCAGTGGACAGCACCTCCTCGGACTCGGTGGGCTGGGCGCCGACGTCGGCCCGGATCGCGGTGGGGCCGGTGACGATGTGGTTGGTGAGACGGCCGAGCCCTTCGACCTCCACCTCCACGACGTCTCCGGGCTGCACGGGACGGGAGTTGGCCGGCGTACCCGACAGCAGTACGTCACCGGGGTACAGGGTGATGGTGCGGGCGATGTCGGCGACCAGGTAGTGCATGTCCCATGTCATCTCGTCGGTCGAACCGTCCTGGACCACCTCGCCGTTGACGTAGGTGCGCAGCCGCTTCCCGTGGAAGTCCCAGTCGGTGACCAGTCCCGGGCCGAGCGGGCACAGGGTGTCGGAACCCTTCACCCGGAGCATCGAGCCCGCGTCGGTGTCCCGGAAGTCGTGCAGACCGTAGTCGTTGGCGACGGTGTACCCGGCGATGTACTCCCCGGCGTCGGCCGGATCGATGTTGCGCGCGAGTTTTCCGACGACGATGGCGACCTCGCCCTCGTAGTTGAGCCACTGGCAGCCCTCGGGGCGGACGACGGCGCCCCGGTGGCTGTTCAGTGCCGAGGTCGGCTTGTGGAAGTAGGTGGGGGTGTCGGGCAGGCCGATCCGGAACTCCTCGACGCGGCTGCGGTGGTTGAGGTGGACGGCGATGACCTTGGACGGCACCACCGGGGGCAGGTGCTGGGCGTCCGCGGTCTTCACACGGCGGCCGTCGCCGGCGAGGAGTTCGTCCCCGTCGACGGTGACATGGACGGCGGCGCCGTCGAGGAGAATTCGGCGGTACTCGGGCATGGCGGGGCTCCTAGCTGCGGCTGTGCGGGGTGCGCGGGGTCGGGGCGGCGAGCGTGGGCGGAGCGGTTCCGGTCCAGCCGTCGGCGGGGCGGTCGAACCAGAGGTGAACCTGACCGGTCCCGATCGAGTTCTCGTACGCGCCGTACTGGCGGGCTCGGGCGGTGCACGCCCCTTCACCGAGGGCGCCGGCCATCATCAGGTAGTGGAAGAACTTCGCCTCCGGCTTGTACTTCCAGAACGCGTCCATCGTGTCGAGGACCCTGTCGTGGCGGCCTTCCTTGAACCAGGCGATGCGCTCGTGGTCCGCCTCGCGGGCTTCGGGCGTGAAGATGTGGATCGGGTCGCTTGCCTCGTGGTCACGCAGCTCACGCAGTGGCCAGAACGTGTGGGAGAGGGCGCCGGAGGCGATGAGCAGCACTCTGCGACCCGGGGTGGCGGCGATGCCGTCGGCCAGGGCCCGCCCCAGTCGCAGATGGTCCTCCATGTCGCCGGTCTGGCAGACGCCGATGGTGACCCAGCGCTTGTCCGGCAGGCCCTCGCCGAGGAACTTCCACAGGTTGATCGTGGCGTAGTAGATCGGCAGATACTCGTCATCGACCGCGGTGATCCAGGTGCCGTGCTTGTCGGCGAACGACGCGATGTTGTGGGCCAGTTCGGCATCGCCCGGGAAGTCGTAGGGCATCCGGCACATGCCGCGGGGCAGTTCTTCGGAGGTGAACAGGCCCGCGCGGCGAGGCTGTGCGGTGACGACGAACTCGACGGTGGTCGCCCAGTGGGAGTCCAGGACGACGACGGTGTCGTAGTCGTCACGCTCGAAGACGTCCTCGCGCAGCTGCTGCAGTCCTGTGACGAGGGTGATCTCCTTGCCCTCGTTCAGTTCCAGGCGGGTCTCCTGCGGCAGCACGATGGTGGGTACATGGGCGAGCAGGCCCGCCCCGACGATCTCACCCATGGTCCTTCCAACCCTTCGGAGCGGTCACGGTGTTCTTCACGTCGCAGTAGAAGTCGAAGCTCCAGGTGCCGCCCTCACGGCCGACGCCTGAGTGCCGGCTGCCGCCGAAGGGGGCCTGGAGGTCGCGGACGAAGAAGCAGTTGACCCAGACGGTGCCCGCCACCAGCTGTGCGGTGACGCGTTCGGCGCGTTCGTGGTCGCCTGTGGCGACGGTGGCGGCCAGACCGAAGCGGGTGTTGTTGGCCAGCCGGATCGCCTCGTCCTCGGTGGCGAAGGTCTGGAGCGTCAAGACGGGACCGAAGACCTCCTCCTGGACGATCTCGGAGTCCTGGGTGACATCGGTGAGCAGGGTCGGCGTGTAGTACTGGCCGTCGCCCCGGTGGCCGCCGACGACCACGCGGGCCCCGGCCTCGATCGCCCGTCGCACAAACCCGTCGATCTTGTCGAGCTGGCGGGGGTGGATGGTCGGGCCGATGTCGGTGGCCTCCTCCCGCGGATCGCCCTGTCTCAGTGCCGCGGCCTTCGCCACGAAACGGCGGGTGAACTCCTGCGCGAGGGACTCCTCGACCAGGATGCGGGTCGCGGCCAGGCAGACCTGGCCCGCGTTGTCGTACTGCTCCACTGCCAGGTCGACGGCGAGATCCAGATCGGCGTCGGCGAACACCAACAGCGGGGATTTTCCACCCAGTTCGAGACTGAGCGGGGTCAGGTTGGCGGCAGCGGACACGGCGATGCGCCGGGCGGTCGGTACGGATCCGGTGAAGCTGATCCGGCGGACGTCCGGGTGGGAGGTGAGGGCGTCGCCGATCTCGGAGCCGTAACCCTGCACGACGTTGAAGACTCCTGGCGGAAGCCCTGCCTCGGCCGCGATGTCGGCGAGCAGCGACGCGGTCAGCGGGGACCACTCGGCGGGCTTGAGGACGACGGTGTTACCGGCGGCCAGCGCCGGGGCGATCTTCCACGTGGCCAGCATCAGTGGGGCGTTCCACGGAGTGATCAGCACACAGGGGCCTGCGGGGTCCCAGCTGACGGAGTTGGTGTGGCCGCGGGTGTCGAAGTCCTCGTGTTCCAGCTTCAGCAGCCAGTCGGCGAAGAAGCGGAAGTTGTGCGCTACCCGGGGCATGACGCCGCGCCGATGCGAGCGCAGGAGGGCACCGTTGTCGCTGGTCTCGACGATGGAGAGTTCTTCGAGGCGCTTCTCGACGCCGTCGGCGACGGCGTGCAGCAGGCGGGCGCGCTCGGTGCGCGGGGTGCTGGCCCAGCCGGGGAAGGCGGCCTTCGCGGCGGCGACGGCCGCTGCGGCCTCCGTCGCGGTGCCCCGCGCGATCTCGCCCAGTGTGCTGCCGTCGATGGGGGAGACGTCGGTGAAGGTCTCGGCGGAGGCGACCCGTTCGCCGCCGATCCAGTGCCGGGTGTCGACCGTGACTCCGGCGATGGTACTGATGTGTGCGCTCATGTCCTGGGGCTCCTGTCGGTCGATGCGCGGTGGGGGCTCACTCGGCGCCGGAGGTGTTCGACTCCAGCAGTCGGCCGCCGTCCCACACGACGCCGACCTGCCGGTAGTACGCGGCGATCGGCTCGCGGATCTCCAGCCGGGCCAGTTCTTCGGTGGGCGCCTCAAACAGTTCCAGGGTGGCGTCGCCGACCCAGGGCTGTCCGCCTTCGAAGGCGGCGGCGCCGGACTCGATCAGCTCGTCGAGGGCGAGGCCCTTGCCCTTCTCGATGGAGGGCAGCCAGCGGTGGTGGGCCATCGGGTGACCGTTGACGAAACCATTGGTATCGGAGGGCTCACGCAACGTGACCACAGCCTGGGCCAGGCGACGGTCGGCGGCGGCGAGGGTGGCGCCGAAGCGGGCGCCGGGCTCGATGCGAGGAGCGGGCCCATAAGGGTGGGGGCGGGTCTGGTGGATGGAGCCGAGCTTCTTCGGGTAGCCCTGGTGCAGTCCGCGGGCGATGGCGAAGTCCTTGTCCACCCAGATGTAGACACAGCGGGTGTAGGTCTGTCCCTTGTACTGGCAGCGGACGACCGCGAACGCCTCCTTGTACTGGGAGAGCACCGGGTCGAGCAGTTCGTCGTCGAGGGCGCCGCAGGACTGCCAGTCGGCCCAGATCAGAGCCACCGCGCCGGGGTCCTCGTCGGCGAGTTCGAGCGGCTCGGGCAGCAGCTCCCGCACCCGGGCCGGGTCGGTGCGGTACTCCACCGTGAGCAGGTCACCGGAGTAGCGCCAGGGCGGGGAGGGGATCAGCGAGGCGGTGCCGCTCGCTGTCTTGGGGTGGAAGTATCCACGGACACGGGTCACTTGGGATTCCTTATGCGGTGAGGGCGGGCTGCTTGAGCAGTTCGGCGCGGTAGCGGGCGGCGGCGGCTGCGGCGGCCTGGCCACCGAGTGCGACGACACCGATCAGGCGGCCGTCGGTGTGGTAGCCGACCAGGACGTCGCCGTCGGGGTCGCCGTCCAGCACGCGCACGTCCTGTTGGCCGAGGGCCGGGGCGCCGAAGGACTGGAGGCGGAAGTCGTGCTGGTCGCTCCAGAAGGTGGGCAGGGGGGCGAAGGGCGCGAGACCGGCCTGGGCGCCATCGAGGTGAGCGGCGAGCACGCGGGCGGCGTGTTTGGCGGTGTCGGTCGGGATCGACCAGTGCTCGACACGGCGGGGCACGCCGTCGTACCGGGCGTTGGGGAAACGAGCGACATCACCGACCGCGACGACGTCGGGGCGCCCGCCGACGCGCAGGTGCTCGTCGGTGAGGACCCCGTCGGTCAGGTCGAGGCCGTTGCCGTCGAGCCATTCGACGTTGGCGAGGGAGCCGACCGACTCGATCACGACGTCTGCGGCAAGGACAGTGCCGTCCGAGAGGGCGACACCTGTCACCCGGTCTTCTCCCTCGAATCCGCTCACGCCGGCGCCGAGGGCGAAGCGGATGCCGTGCTGTCGGTGACGCTTGAGCAGTGCCGTGCCGAGCAGTTCACCGAGGGGCCCGACCATGGGCAGCGGCAGCGGATCGACGACAGTGACGTCGATGGCGCCAAGAGTCGCGGCCGTCGCGGCCACCTCGCAGCCGATGAATCCGGCGCCGATCACGACCACGCGCGCGCCCGGCCTGGCCAGTGCCTCGCGTAGTCCTCGGGCATCGGCGAGGGTGCGAACGGTGTGCCGCCCGGCGAGAGGGCCGGGGCAGTGCAGCCGCCGGGGTCTCATACCGGTGGCCACCACCAGACCGCCGTACGACAGTGTCTCCCCGTCATCCAGTTCTACGACGCGCCGGTCGAGGTCGGCCGCGACGAGCCGGGTGCCCAGACGCCACTGCACGTCCGCGACGCTGGCCCGAGGCCGGAAGGTGAGCGACTCGAAGGATGCCTTGCCGGCCAGGACCTCCTTGGAGAGGGGCGGTCGGTTGTAGGGCATATGGGGTTCGTCCCCGACCAGAGTGATCGGCCCGGCCCAGCCGGCGGCGCGCAACTGCTCCGCGGCGCGCAGGCCGGCCATGGACGCACCGGCCACGACGACGGTTGCGCTCATGGCTCAGCCCTCGATCCGGATGGCCTGGAGCGGGCAGACATCGGCAGCCTCCTCGACCTCGTCGCGCAGCGCTTCGCCGGGGTCCGGGACGTAGGCAAGGTGTCCGGCGTCGTCGAACCGGAAGACGTCCGGGGCGGCGAAGACGCACTGGCCGTGGTCCTGGCACTTGTTCATGTCGACGACGACCTTCATGGCCGGTCCTCCTGGTGCTGAGTGGGCGTCGGAGCGAGTCGAGAAGCGGGGCCCCGGACAGCGGGGTCGGGCCCCGTCAAAGGGGTGTGGCTCGCCCCACCCCGAACTCGTTTGGCTTCAAATAATCTAGGAGTGACACTCTCTCTGGTCAATGGCTATCCAGGTGGATAAATTCTTGCGGCAGAACCCTTGCGGGAAGGTGACGCGACTCCTACCGTTTGACGCCAAACAACGCGAGGGCCTGCTGCCGGATCCGCAGTCCGAGGGCCCTCCCCTTCTTCTCCCCGGCGCCTGCGCCCTGGGAGGCACCCCCTTCCCGCAGAGGAGACACCGGTGAGCGCATCCGACACCCCACCCGTCATCCATCACATGGAGCGCCTGGCCGCCCAAGGCATCGACGTGGTCCGGGTGACCTATCCCGACCTCATCGGCACCGAACGCGGCCGCGATGTACCGCTCGACCAGCTGCCCTCGGCCTGCGACCACGGCCTCGCCTTCTGCCGCGCCGTCTACCACACCAGCCCCCAGGGCGACGTGGTCCCGGTCTCCGGTGGCCTGGACGCCGGCCTGCCCGACATCTGCGTGCGCCCCGACCTCGACACACTCACCGCCTTGCCGTGGGAACCCGGCGTCGCCACCTGCCTCGGCGACGTCACCGACCCCGCCACCGGACGGCCCGCCCCTGAATCGCCCCGAGACCTGCTGCGCACCGTCCTGGACCAGTGGGGCAACCACGGACTGCACCCCGTGGTGGGACCGGAACTGGAGTACTTCCTGTGCGACGCGGCTCCGGAGGCCGCTTCAGGCTGGCGCCGCTACAGCGAGGTCGAGGGAGTCGTCTACACGGCAGGGCTACGGGCGGACAGCGACAACCACCTGCTGCGCACCCTCCGACTGCTGCGTGACATGAACATCGGCGTCAGCAGCGGCAACCATGAGTTCGACGGCTCGCAGTTCGAGATCAACCTGACCCACTCGGACGCCATGAACGCCGCGGACCGCGCTTTCCGCTTCAAGGCAGCGATCAAGGAACTCGCCCGCAAGGAGGGTCGCCTCGCAACGTTCATGGCCAAGCCCTTCAACGGCGCGGGGGGCTCAGGCTTCCACCTGCACATGTCCTGCGTGGACGACGAGGACGCGAACGCCTTCGACGCGCCGGACACGCTCCACGGCCTCTCCGCCACCGCACGTCACGCGGTGGCCGGCATCCTGGCCCACGCCCCCGCCCTGGCCGCCCTCGCCAATCCGACCGTCAACTCCTACAAGCGCTTCGGCCCGGACACCCTCGCCCCCTGGCTGATCGACTGGGGCCTGGACAACCGCAGCGCCATGGTCCGCGTCCCGCCCGAGCGTGGCGCAGGCACCCGCCTGGAACTGCGCCTGGGCGACGCGAGCGCCAACCCCTACCTGCTTATCGCCGGGACCCTCGCGGCGGCTCTGCTGGGCGTGGCGGCCGGTGAGGAGCCTCCCGCGCCGCTTGAGGGTTATGGCTACGACACCACGAAGTCCCCTCTCCTGCCGATGGACCTGTCCGCCGGCCTCGACGCCCTGGAGGCGGACACCGCGCTCACCGAAGTGCTGGGCAAGGACTTCACCACCTCCTACCTCGCGTACAAGCGTGACGAGGTCGCGCGCTCCCAACGGCACGTCACCGACTGGGAGTTCACCGAGTACGCCTACCACCTGTGACGCCAAGGAGCCCCACCATGACGACTACCGCTCAGTCTGTGTCCGAGGCGCTGCGTGAGCCGCTGCCCCTGGCCGACGTCGACCTCGCGAACCTCGACAACTTCACCGACGGCACAACCCCCTGGCGCATGTTCCACACCCTGCGCCATGAGGACCCCGTCCACTGGCAGCCCGAAGAGGCCCCCAACTCCGGCTTCTGGGCCGTCACCCGCCACGCCGACATCGCCCGCGTGGACAGGGACGCACAGACCTTCACATCGACACGGTTCGTCAACCTGGAAGAGGTCGACGACGACCAGATCAAGAAACGCGCCTCCATCCTCGAACTCGACGGTGTCCGCCACCGTGCCCTGCGCAGCCTGCTGCAGCGGCAGTTCGGTGCGAGCGTCATCAACAGCTACGCCGACTTCCTGCGCGGCCTGACCGCCACCACCCTGGACACGGCCCTGGCCAAGGGCACCTTCGACTTCGTCAAGGAGGTCTCCGCCGACTTTCCCATCAACGTCCTGGCCCGGCTGCTCGACGTGCCGCCGGAGGACAATCAGCAGCTGATCGACTGGGGCAACCGCATCATCGGCAACACCGATCCTGACTACGCCGATGTCCTGCTGCACAGCGAGGAGAGCGAGCAATACCGCGACCTGCCCTTCCGCTCCCCCGCATCGCTCGAAGTGTTCGAGTACGGGCGCGAGTTGGCCCGGCAGCGGCAGGGCGGCCACGGCACCGACCTCATCTCCAAGCTGGTCAACGAGACCCCGCGCGACGGGGTCCCGCTCTCCGCGCAGGACTTCGACAACTATTTCCTGCTCCTGGTGGTCGCGGGTAACGAAACCACCCGCCACACCATCACACACTCCATGCTGGCCCTGCTCCAGCACCCGGAGCAGCTCGCCCGCCTGCGCGACAACCCGTCGCTGATCCCCACGGCGGTGGAGGAGTTCCTGCGATGGGCTTCTCCCGTCTACCACTTCCGCCGCACCGCCACACGTGACGTCGAACTCGGCGGCAAGCAGATCAAGGAAGGCGACAAGGTCGTCATGTGGTTCGCCTCCGGCAACCGCGACGAGGACGTCTTCGGCAACCCCTACGACTTCGACGTCGCCCGGCGGGACAACGACCATGTCACCTTCGGTAAGGGCAGCCCGCACCTGTGCCTGGGCAACCTCCTGGCCCGCACCGAGATCCGCATCATGTTCGAAGAACTGATCCCGCGCCTGGCAGACATCAGGCTGGCCGGAGACATCCCGCGGGTGCGCTCCAACTTCGTCAACGGCATCAAGCATCTGCCGGTCCAGGTTGCTCTGGCCTGAGCAGGTCATGAAAGGCACTGAGGCTCATGCTTGAAAAAGCGCTACCGGCGAAGAGCGATTTCGAGACCGGTACGAACACGATCATAGACGCGCGCGTGTGCCCTCCGATTCCGGCTTTTCTGCAGGATCGGACATGGACCCGGTTCGCGGGAACTCTGGACGGCGTACGGTCGCGCGGCTGGATAGTTGACGGGGCGATGAAATCGCCCGATCTGAGCGCGTATCTCGACGAGTGCAAGCGGCTCGGCATCGCACGCGCGGGCCTCACCGCCCGCGTGCCGAATGAGGTATGGGGCGGGCGGGGAAACCTTCCGGTATTCGAAGCCGTCGCCCAGCGGCCGGAGTTCTTCTTCGCCTACGGGGCGGTCGACGCGCTGGCGGCGGATCCGGGTGCGGCAGTGCAACAGCTCAAGGACCGCGGTGTCCGGGGTGTCGTCGTCGAGCCAGGTCTCGCACACACCGCCCTGCACATCGACGACCGGCGCGTTGATCCGGTCTATGACGCGTGCCAGGCCATCGGCTTGCCGCTGCTGCTGATGGGTGGCGGAGAGACAGGGCCGGATCTGAGCTACAGCGATCCCCTGCGGCACGAGCAGGTGGCGATTCGCTTTCCCCGGCTGCAGATCGTCTATATGCACGGGGGATGGCCGTTTGTGCAGGCGGCATTGGGCGTCGCGTTTCGGCGGCCCAACGTATGGATGATGCCCGACGTCTACTTTCCCGGGTTGCCCGGAGAGCAGGACTACCTCCTGGCCATGAGGACGTACTTGCAGGACCGTTTCCTCTTCGCCAGCAACTACCCGTACTGCCCGTTGACTCAGATCGTTGAGCGCTATCACGGCTTCGGCCTGCCCGACGACCTTCTCACCAAGGTTCTGCACGGCAACGCGAGGCGACTCTTCTTCGCGGATGCCGACGGCGCAGGACGCTGACCGCACCCGTATCCCCCGACAATCCGCCCGTCGACGACCTCGCGCATCAGGTCCCGTACCGGGCTCAGACTTTCGACGACGAAAGAGGACCTGATGAGCGATCAGAGTGCTGTCACGGCCCCAGGGCCAAAGAGAGCCCGGGCCGTTGACGGGAAGCCGTCTCGGCCGGCTACCGCGGAGCAGGCCGAGGGCAAGCTCCGGGGACGAATCGGTGTACTCGAACTGACTTTGACGGTACTGGCGTTCTCCGCCCCCATGGTGGTCGTCACCGGCCCCACTCCGTTCGTCATCATATTCGGCGGCGTCGGAGCACCCCTGGCGTTTGTACTGGCCATGGTCGTGCTGTTGTTCTTCACCGTCGGCTGCACCGCCATGAGCCGCTACCTGCCGAACCCTGGGGCCTTCTACGCCTACATCACGGCGGGCCTCGGCAAGATGACCGGCCTCGGCTCCAGCTTCCTTGCCCTTTTTGTGTACCTCGCGTTCGCCGTCAGCACGTACGCGTTCTTCGGGGTTGTCGCCAAGGGCCTCGTGGAAGGTGTGCTCCACGGACCGGTGCTCGCGTGGTACGTCTACGCACTGGCAGGCATCGCCGCCACCGGCGTCCTCGGCTACTTCCGGATCGATCTGTCGGCAAAGGTCCTGTCAGCCGTGATGGCCTGCGAGGTCCTTCTCGTCGGAGCGTTCGATGCCAAGATTCTCTGGACGGGCGGTGCCGACGGCCGCTCGTTGACGCCCTTCGCCTGGAACTCGCTCACCTCAGGGTCGGTGGGCCTGGCGATGCTGTTCGCGGTCATGTGCTTTGTGGGCTTCGAGGCAACCGCGGTCTTCCGCGATGAGACCAAGGATCCGCAGCGCACCGTCCCTCGCGCCACGTATCTTTCGGTGGCAACCATCGGTGTCTTCTACGTGATCGCCGCATGGTGTCTCATTCTGGCTTACGGCACCGACCGCGCCCCGGCTGAGGCGAAGGCCAACTTCGTCACCATGTTCTCCAGTGCGGCCCACAGCTATCTCGGAGCCTGGGCGAGCGATGCCGTCACCGTCCTGGTGGTCACATCGGCCTTCGCCGCCCTCCTCGCGGGGCAGAACATCCTGGCCCGCTACTGCCACTCCCTGGGCGTCGACCGCGCCCTCCCCTCAGGACTGGGCAGAGTGCACCCTCGGCATGGATCGCCCTATGTCAGCTCGATCACCGTCACGGCAGTCATGCTGATCGCCACCGTGATCACCGCGTTCTCGGTCAGCGACCTGGCGGGGGCATACGGCAGTCTGGCCGGCGCCGCAGCCTTCGGGGTGATGGTGCTGATGTTCCTGACGAATCTGGCTGTCGTCTTCTACTTCCGGAAGCAGCGGCACATCACGGGTGTGTCGGCCTGGCACAGGCTCATAGCCCCTCTCCTGAGCGGCGTGGGTCTGGGAGCGGTGCTGTGGCTCTCCCTGACCAACTTCACGACCATGACCGGTGGATCCACGGCTTCCGCGGTCGCGCTTCAGGTGGTGATCTGGGCGGTATTCCTCGGCGGGGTGGCCCTGGCCGCGTTGTACCGGGTCAAGCGACGGGACGTATACGCGCGCATCGGTCGTCAGCAGGCGGAGTGATCCGCCCTCTTCAGCGCCATTTCAGCGCCATTTCAGCGCCGGTTCTGCGCCGGCAGCAAAGGAGTTTGTGACATGGCTGGGAGCCGTGGCATGCGTAATGACGTACCTGAGCGAGGGAAGGGGCGCCTTGATGGAAAGGTCGCCTTCGTCACGGGAGCGGCCGGCGGGCTCGGCCGAAGCCACATCCGGCGATTGGCGGAAGAAGGCGCCGACTTGGTCATCGTCGACATCTGTCGGTCCGTGGACAGCGTGCCCTACCCGCAGTCGACCCCGGAAGAGCTGCGCGACGCGGTAGCGGAAGTCCAGGGTCTGGGCCGTCGCGTTGTGGCGAGGCAGACAGACGTGCGCGATCGCACGGCCCTGCAAGAGGCGTACGACGCGGGACTCAAGGAATTCGGGAGGATCGACATCGTCGTCGCCAATGCCGGAATCGCGCCGATGCTGGTCGAAGACAAATTGGCGGCGTGGCACGACGCCCTTGATGTGAACCTCACCGGCACCTTTCACACCATCGAGGTGGCCATCCCGTCCATGGTGGCGGCCGGGGAGGGCGGTTCGATCGTGATCGTCAGCTCCACCGCAGGATTGGTAGGGATCGGCGGGGCGAGCAACGGGGGTCTCGGCTACGCCGCCTCCAAGCACGGTGTGGTCGGGCTGATGCGCACGTACGCCAACAACCTCGCCCGCCACAGCATCAGGGTCAACTCGGTGCACCCCACCGGCGTGGCGACCCGCATGATCACCGACCCGGCCATCGTCGACTTCGTCGCTCAGGACCCGATCCTGTCCGAGGAAGCACCGAACGCCCTTCCCGTGGACACGGTCGAACCGGTCGACGTGTCGAACGCCATCCTGTGGCTGGTCTCGGACGAAGCCCGCTATGTCACCGGTGTCACGCTGCCCGTCGACGCCGGGTTCATCAACCGCCGCTGATCCGCCGAGCCGGACGAGGCATGGTCCGGAGAGGAACACCATGAATGACCAGTACGCAGACACGATCTTGATGGGCGGGCGCGTCAGGACAGCGTCGGGCTGGGCCCAAGGACTCACCGTACGCGCCGGTTTCATCGACGTGGTCGGCAGCAACGAGGACGTCCTGCGACGGCAAGGGCCATCCACACGGGTGATCGATCTGGCCGGCGACACCGTGCTTCCCGGCCTGCATGACCTGCACGTGCATCCCATCTACGCCGGCATCAGGGAGCGGCGCTGCAGAATCCCGCAGGGCTCGAACCTGGCCGAGACCCTTCGCATCGTGGCAGAGCACGTGGCGCAGGCGACTCCCGGCGAGTGGGTGCTCGGCGGACAGTGGGACGCATCGGCGCTGGGCGGCGTTCCGGACCGGACCATGCTCGATTCGGTCACCCCCGACAATCCCGTCCTCCTGGAGGACACCAGCGGGCACAGCTCATGGGCGAACACCAGGGCACTTGAGGCGGCGGGCGTCGGCCCCGGCACACCCGACCCGGAGGGCGGCATCTTCGAGAGGGATGCCGCTGGGAATCCGAGCGGCGTGCAACGCGAGACCGCCGCCGACAGGCTGGCGGCTGCGGCTCCCAAGCCGACCGACGACGAGGTGGAGGCGGCCTTGGACTGGGCTCTCTCCGAGATGCTCTCCTACGGGATCACGTCGTTCACCGAAGCCGCGGTCGGCTTCACCGCCGGGGCGCGCGCCGAACTGCGCGCCTACGCCAGGCTCGCCGAACGCGGAGCCCTCAAGCAACGCGTCCGTCTGTGCCTCGTGTGGTCCCCCGGCGATCCCGAATGCGACGACGTGATCGCGGAACGCAACTTCTACGCTCACAGCCGCATCTCGCCCGACTGCGTGAAGATCTTCCTCGACGGCGTCCCGACCGACAGCCACACCGCGGCCATGATCGCCCCCTACGTCGACACGGTGCAGGGGCGGGATGACGAGGCCAGTCGACACGGACTGCTGGAGGTCGCGCCCGCGATCCTCGACCGTGCAGTGACCCGATTCGACCAGATGGGCCTCACGGTCAAGTTCCATGCCGCCGGCGATGCGGCGGTGCGAGCAGCGCTGGACGCCATCGAGGCTGCCCGCACCGCCAACGGCCCCGGTCCACAGATGCACAACGTAGGCCACTGTACGTTCGTATCGCAGACGGAAATCCAGCGGGCTTCGAAACTGGGCGCAACGTTCGAGGTTTCCCCCTACCTGTGGCAGCCGGCACCCATCTGCGACGACATCGCAATGGCGGTCGGCCCGGACGTCATCGAACGAGTCTGGCCCGTGCGCGAGATGCTCGAAGCCCACGCTCTGGTCGTGCCGGGTTCAGACTGGTCGGTCGTTCCGTCGGTGAACCCGTGGACGGCCATCGAGACGCTCGTCACCCGCCAGGAGCCAGGGGGCAGCGCCAGCTCTTTCGGCAAGGCTCAAGCCATCACCCTGGAGCAAGCCATCGACATGTTCACCATCAACTCCGCGCGCCAGGAGGGCGCGGCGCACCGCATCGGGCGCGTCGAACCGGGCATGCTCGCCGACATCATCGTCGTCAACCAGAACCCTTTCGAAGTGCCGATCACTCAAGTCCACGCCACCCAAGTCAAGATGACGTTCATCGAAGGGGAACCCGTCTACGACCTCCTGGCGCGGCAGTCGGGTCAAGGTTCCGTCTGAGGACTCGCAGTGAACCACGGTGCCGGCCTGCCGGCCCTGGGTTGGCGTCTGGGCATGACCAAGGGCACGCTGCTGTTTCGCGCCCAGTTGCGGCAGGCCGCGGTGGCTGTCGATGGGTGCCAAAGCGCCTCAGACGTTTCGGTTCCAATCCAGGCGGTCGCTCAGACCGACGGCGCGGAAGGCGGCTTCGAGTTCGTCGCGGCCCTCGGTGAAATGGGCCCAGCTGTCGTGGTGCGCAGGGACGATACGGCGAGCGCCGAGGATCTCGGCGGCTTCGGCCGCCTGAGCGCTGTCCAGGACGATGGGTGCACCGTCGAAGAGCGCGGCGAAGCGAGGGGCCCCGGCGAAGAGGATGGCGGTGTCCACCGGGGCATACCGCTCGGCAATCTCCTTGACCGCGTCGAGCGAGGCGTTGTCACCGCTGACGTAGACGGTCGGCAGGTCATCTCCGGTCAGGACGAAGCCGACGACCTGGCCGGTGAACGGCTCGACGTCCTCGCGTGGGCCGGGGCCGTGGACGGCGGGCACGCCGGTCACCGTGACCGTGCCGCCGTCGGGTCGACGCAGTTCGGTGGACTCCCAGTCCGTCAAGCCCTTGCTCCGGCCGCCGAGGCGCTGTTGCCCGCCGGGGGTGGTGAGGGTGAGTGGGATGCCGGCGAGCAGTGCTCGGCCTGCGTTGTCGAGGTTGTCGGGGTGCTCGTCATGAGAGAGAAGCACGACATCGATGGGGCCGAGGTCATCGGGGGTGAGGGCGGAGGGCGTTGTCTTGGTCAGGGTCGGGCCGCCCGGAGCAGCGTAGTCGCCCGGCCCGTCGAAGGTCGGGTCGGTCAGAAAGCGCAGGCCCCCGTACTCGAAGACAGCGGTCGGACCGCCGAGCACACGAATCGGGAACTGCTCGTGGGTTACTGAGAGGGAAGGCACAACAAAGGTTCCTCACGGATAGATTCACTTCAGCCGTGAGAACAACGCTAGCCGGTCTCACGGATGCGGGCAAGGCGTACCATGAGAAGCCGGAAGGAGACACATGGACGACGCCGCCCCGCCGCCTGCTCAGGGCGAGGAGAAACATCCCTCGCTTGCCCTCGCCAACACCGCCATTGCGCTGCCCGGTGGACACACGCTCGATCTGCTGAGCACCCCCCGGCAGGCGAATGAGTGGCTGTCCCGACGGGACCTGGCCCCTGCGGACGCCGACCTGCACGAAGTGTGTGCTTCACGGATCCGGGCGCTACGGGAACACATCAGGTCCCTGTTCGCCTCCCGCGCAGCCGGGCTTCCCGCGCTCCCCCCAGCCCTCGCGGCCGTCAACGATGCAATGACCCGCGTCCCGACCGCCTCACTGCTGCAGTGGGACGACAAGAACGGCCCCTACCGGGCCACCCCCCATCCGACCACCGCGATCGTCGACCACGCCCTGGCGACCCTCGCCACCGACGCCGCCGACCTGCTCACCTCTCCCGAGGCCGAACGCCTCACCGCCTGCGGCTCCACCCCCTGCAACCGCTACCTGCTCCGCCACGGCCGCCGCCACTGGTGTTCCACCCGCTGCGGCGACCGCGCCCGCGCAGCACGCGCCTACGCCCGCCGCACAGGCAACCCACACGGCAAGGGCTGAGCTGCATAGGACCGCGCGGCGAAAGACATGTGCCCGCTTTGTCAGGTGACATCTGAACCGGCTTGCCCTGTGGGGCGGATGGGAAGCCCGCCGCCGGATCAAGCTGCTGGGGCAGGAGAAGGTGTCCGGAGCACGCCGACGCTCACACGAACCGTCGTGCCGGTGCAACCAGGAGCGGCTGGGAGCGCTCCGCACCACGGCGGGATCGAAGTCCATGAGCAGCGGAGACGGTCAGGACAGGAACTCGTGGGCCAGCGCGACCATGGCGCGGGCCGCGGCGCCGGGGCTGCGGTCGGCCGGGGCGGCGAGCGACAGCGGCCACCGCAGGTCCGCGTCCTCGACGGTCAGGGTGACGACACCGGGCGCGTCGGCCAGGACGAAGCGGGGCAGCAGGGCCACGCCCAGTCCGTTGCGTACGAAGTCCACGCCGGTGGCGATGTCGGTGATCTCCACGGCGACACGGCGGGGCACGGAGGCGACGGCGAACGCGCGGTCCACCACGGCCCGGTTGCCGTAGCCCACCGGGGAGTCGACGAAGTCCAGGCCGGCCAGTTCGGCGATCCGCACGCCGTCCCGCGCCGCCAGGGGATGGCCGGCCGGGACCACGAGGTCGAGCACCGAGGAGGTCAGGTCGATCAGTGCGAGGCCGGGGGGACGGGGGCCGGGCAGGGAGACGAAGGCGAGGTCCAGGCGCCGTTCCAGCAGGGCGTCGACCAGGCCCTGGGAGCCGGAGGGCGCGGCGGTGGTCTGCAGCAGCACACCCGGATGGCGTCGGTGGAACTCGCCGAGCAGCGCCGGGAGGTCGATGAGCCGGACCGAGGTCATCGTGCCCACCCGGAGTGTGCCGCGCAGTCCGCCGCGGACCTCGGCGACGGCGTCGGCGGCGTCGCGGGCGGCGTCCAGGGTGGCACGGGCGCGCGGCAGCAGGGCGGCGCCGGCGTCGGTGAGCAGCACCCGCTTGGAGTTGCGGTCCAGCAGGAGGGTGCCCAGTTCGCGTTCCAGGGCCTTGACGGTGGCGGAGACGGCGGACTGGACGATGTGCAGCCGGGCGGCGGCGCGGGTGAAGTTCTTCTCCTCGGCGACGGCGACGAAGTATTCGAGCTGGCGCAGTTCCATGGGAGAACTATCTCTCAGAGAGATGGTCACTGTCACCAAGTTTCGTTGGACGCGATGGTCAAAGTCGGCGACACTCTTAAACGTTCATCTACTTCCTTCGTCTCGGAGGTTCCCATGGCACCCACAGCGACCGCCCCGCACGCACCCGCCGCCGCGGGCCGGCGCACCGCCATGCGGCACCGCACCGGCGCCCGGCACGCCGTCGGCAGCCGGCGGCACGGCGTCGGCTTCGTCCTCATCGCCTACGCCTTCCTGACGGCGATGGCCTTCTCCACCGTCCCCACGCCGCTGTACCCGCTCTACATGGCCCGCGACGGGTTCTCCACCTTCATGGTCACCGTCGTCTTCGCCACCTACGCGGTCGGCGTGGTGGTCAGCCTGCTGCTGGCCGGCCACATCTCGGACTGGGTCGGCCGCAAGAAGGTCCTCGTACCGGCGATCTCGCTGGAACTCGTCGCCGCCGTCCTCTTCCTCACCGGCACCTCGCTGCCGGTGCTGCTGATCGCCCGGTTCCTCACCGGTCTGGGCGTGGGCATGATCACCGCCACGGCCACCGCACACCTCCAGGAACTGCACGCCGCGCACCGGCCGGGCGCGTCGACCCACCGCTTCGAGCTGGTGTCGACCGGCGCGAACATCGGCGGCCTGGGCGTCGGCCCCCTCGTCGCCGGGTTCCTCGCCCAGTGGGTCGCCGTGCCGCTGCGTACCCCGTACTTCGTCTTCGCCGCCCTGCTGGTGCTCGGCCTGGTCGCCGTCGCCCTGACCCCGGAGACGGTCGAGGAACGGTTCGCCCGGCCCGCCTACCGCCCGCAGCGCATCAGCCTCGACCACGGCGACCGGACCGGCTACCTCGCCGCCGCCGCGGGCGCGTTCGCCTCCTTCGCGGTCTTCGGCCTGTTCACCTCCGTCGCCCCGGGTTTCGTGGCCGGCGCCCTGCACCACCCCTCCCGCGCCCTGGCCGGAGTGATCGTCTTCGTGGTCTTCGGCGGCGCCGCCACCGCCCAGGGCCTGACGGCCCGGCTGTCCACCCCGGCCAAGCGCCGGCTCGGACTGCTGGCCCAGGCGGCCGGCGTGGTGACCCTGGTCACCGGCATGCACACCGCGAACCTGGCCGCCTTCCTCGCCGGCGGCGTGGTCGCCGGCATCGGGGCGGGCGTGCTCTTCAAGGCCGCCCTCGGCACCGTCGCCGCCCTCGCCGTGCCGGACAAGCGCAGCGAGGCCCTGGCCGGTCTGTTCCTGATCGCCTACCTGGGGCTGACCCTGCCGGCGGTCGGCATCGGCGTGGCCACCCTCGGCCTCTCCGCCGTCACGGTCATGACCTGGTTCGCCGGCGTCCTGCTCGTCCTGCTCACCGCCGTCGCCCTCCTGGCCCGCCGCCGCCCGGCCACCCGCTGACCGGCCACCGCTGACAGGGCGCCCGCTCCGGCCTCGCCACGATCCTCGTGGCGGGGCCGGAGCAGCTGCGCAGACCCCGACCCCGGGTCGTGAAAGCCTCAGCGCAGGAAGGCCGTTCTGCGTGCGTCCGATCCTCTACGGCGGCTTCCTCAGCCCGCACCGCGACAACACACCGATCGTCGCCGACGCGCGGGCCACCGGGGGCAGCGGCTCGTATGCCGTATGACGGATGCCGTACGACGGATGCCGGGCGTCGGATGCCGTACGACGGATGCCGGGCGTCGGGGCCGTTGCGGGGCCGGACCGGGTGATGCGGGAGGGGAGCCGCCAAGACCGTACGGGGCGGTGACCAGCGGCAACGCCGGATGCGTTCGGCTCCGCGGACGAGCCGAGCCGCGTCTGCCCGATAAGGGGCGTGTGAAGCGGGCGGCCGGTGCCCCGGATAGGCTGTGGGCCTCGCCGTCGCCCACGGAGGCCGACGGCTTCGAGGAGACGGGGGCGGGCGGCCACAGCGGCGCGCGGTTCTCGACGGGTATCGGGAGGGCATTTGAGCAACGAGGCGATGGGCGACGACGTCTACCAGCCGGACGGTTCCGAGGTGCAGGACGATGCCGGGCTGCTGGACGCCTCGGACACCCTGGACTACCGGGCCGGCGAGGACGCACTCGACGAGGGTTACTCGCCTCCGGAGCGGCCGTGGGGCGTGCAGCACAGCGGCGTCACGGCGGCCGAGCGGCTGCAGGGCGAGAGCCTGGACGAGCGCCTGGCCGAAGAGGTCCCGGACATCGCGGTCCCGCCGGGGGACGGAATCGGGGACGCCTGGGACACGGACGGCGAACTCATCGACGCCGAGGTCGGCGACGAACGCGCCGGACGGCTCCTCGCGCCGGACGAGGGAAGCCGGGAAAACACCCTGTCCGACCTGGTCGCCTCCGACGTGGGCCTGGACGGCGCCGGGGCGTCGGCCGAGGAGGCCGCCATGCATGTGGTGGGCGAGCCGGACCCATACACCGAGGGCTGACCCGGGGCCGGTCCGGGCCGCAGGCGCCGCTCGACGACGCCGTAGGCCGGCTCCGCCCGGTCGGTGAACACATGGGGACGAACGCCGAGGCACCCAAACCGCCATAGCCGCCCTGGACCAGCTCACGGCGCCCCCCTTCCCCCTGGCCGAGCCCCCGCATACCGCCCGACGCGATCACCCCACGCCGCGGACGCCTGCGGCACGGTCAGCGCGCCCCGGGAACTGTCGGGCCAGGCAGACCCCCGCGACACCGGTGCCGCGCACGGGCCCGACATGCAGGCCGGTGCTGAGACCTCATTGCTTGCCTCGCCTCAAGGGCTTCCGCAACAACTTACGGACTGTACCCACGAACATGTTCAGGACACGTCCATACTTCGACCCCGGCTCCGCTTCCGGCGCTCGTCGTCGGTGAGGATGGACTCGCGGTCGACGAGGACCTGGATGGTGCGGACATTGCGGGCGAAGTAGTCGGCCGACGCTCGATGTGCGCCCGGAGACCGGCCGGGCCCGGCTCTCCTACCGTCGGGCCGAGGAGAACACCCGGTTGCCGGCCAACCCGCTCGCCTCACCCGAGGACATCGAGGAACTGGACGGCGGGACACCTGCACCGGCTTCGGCACAGTTGCCGGCACGTTGCTGAGCGCAACCCCGTCCCGGCGCCGGTCCTCAGCCGCAGCTGAGGCGGCCGGCGGTGGCCTTGGCCGTGAGGATCCGGTGCACGGAGGCGGACACCTTGGCACGGAAGGAGGCGTCCGTCGCCATCCGGGACTGGATCGCCTGCGCCATCGCCGGCACGGTGGACGGCTGGACCGTGAGGATCATGTCACCGCCGGCGTTGAGGAAATTCACCGCCCGCTGAGCCGGCGTGTAGGAGCGGACCGCGACGGCCCTGCCGAGGTCGTCGGAGATGACCACGCCCTGGAAACCGAACCGGCTGCGCAGCAGCGAACCGATGACCGTCGGGGAGAACACCGCCAGATGGCTCGCGTCGATCTTGGTGTACTTCGCCAGGGAGACCATCACGAACGGCGACCCGGCATCGATCCCGCTGCGGAACGGCGTGAGGCTCGAACTGGAGGCGGTCGTCACCGAGTCGACGACGTTCGCCGTGGTGTCGGTGTTGCCGATCACCCGGCCAAGCCCGGGGAAGTGCTTGACGGAGGTCATGACCCCGGCCTTGCGGAAGCCGGCCGCGAAGGCGCCGCTGTGCGAGGTCACGGTGCCGGGCGTGTGGCCGTACTCGCGGTGGTAGCGGCCGATGGGAGCGTTGCGGGTGCCGAGGCTCGCGGGCACCACGTCGGCGACCGGGGCGAGATTGAGATCGAGACCGGCCGCCTTGAGCTGCCGCGCCCATCCCTCGGCACGGTCGCGCAGCGTCGTGGTGCTCCAGGTGCCCTGGGTCAGGGCGGCGGGGATGGCCGAGAAACCCGGGCCGTTGAGCACCTGGACCTGGCCGCCTTCCTGGTCGGTCGACACGATCATTCCGACCCGTCGCCCGGCGACCGTGTCCGCCTGCCCGCGCACCCCGTCGACCACCTTCTTCGTCGCCACGGTCCCGGCGGAGCTGCGCCCGGTCAGCATGACGGACCCCACGTGGTAGGTGCGCAGGGTGCGCAGGTCCGTGGCGCTGGGGCGGGTGGCGGCGACGCCGCCCATGAACAGCTGCCCGACCCGCTGGGCCTGGGTCATCGCCGTGTAGACCCGGTCGGCGCAGGTGGTGGCCGCCGAGCGGGCCGGGGCGGCGGAGCCGGACGCGTGCCCGGCACCCTCGGCCGCCGACGACGTGGTGCACACGCTCGCGGCGAGCAGGGTGGTGACGAGCCCCACGCCGGCGCGCAGGGCGGTGGCACGGCCGCCGGTGCGCTGTCGGACGGTTGTGACCATGGTGGCGCTCCTGACTCATGGGGGGTGCTGACCGTGGTGGACCGGCGAGCCGCCGTCCGGCAGCGGACCCGTACGCCGTCTGCGCTCGCCGCGGTCCCACACGCTACGCCGAACGGGTGCCATGCGCGCGCTGTGTGCGGCGCGGACGGGCCGCAGCGCGTCCGGGGGCTTCGGTCACTTCCGCAGTGGTCCGGCCCGGCCGCAGTTCGTGGGCCAGGCCGGACACTCCGGCGGGAACCCCGGAAGTGCTCGGCCGCATCGGTGCCATGCCGCTCGGAGCAGGGCCGCTCGGAGCCGTGCCGCTCGGAGCGGTGCACCCGACGATCCGCTCCCTCACCAGCGCGACCGAGCCGCCGCAGGGGTCGGCGGACCAGATCGCCCAGGCACTTCGCGTACGCCCCGGCTCGACCGGCGATCGCGGTCCTGCACGCGAGCCAGGCCCGACGTGGCCCTGGCCGCAGTTCCGTGGGCGGCGGTTGAAGCGGTCTGGGCAGCAGGTGAAGCGGTCCGGGCAGCGGGTGGAGCAGTTCATGCGGCGGGTGGAGCGGTCCCGGTCAGCTCAGCGATGCGCTCGCCGCACGCAGCTCGTCCAGGGCCGCCAGGGCGTACCCGGCCAGCTCGTCCTTGGCATCGCGGTCGCCCTCGGACCATTGGGCGTACCCCCGTTTGAAGGCGAGGACGCCCAGCTCGCCCGCGAGCGCCGCGGTCGGATCGGGCACGCCGCGGGCGACGAGGGCGGTTGTCATCGCGGCCGCGAGGCTGACGCTCTTGAGGGCGTCACGCTCCTGAAGTTCGGCGCTGGCGGCGACGGCCGCCTTCAGGCGAGGGGCCAGCTCGCGGCTCACGGGGCCCATCGCGGTCGAGGCGCGCTCAAGACCGGCGGCGACCGCCTCAAGCGGGCCGGCGTCGGCGGGTGCCTCGGCGATTCCCTCGGCCAGCAGCCGGCTCAGCGTCTCCTGCCCGGCCACCAGCAGCTCGCGCTTGTCGGGGAAGTGCCGGAAGAAGGTGCTCTTGGTGACCCCGGCGCGCTCGGCGATCTGGGTGACCGTCGTGGCGTCGTACCCCTGCTCGGTGAACAGGTCGACGGCGGCCACGACGAGGCGTTCACGTGCTCCTGGTTCCCATCTGCCCATGGTCGCCATCATAGGTGATGGGACTCTTGTCCCATCCCTGCGCTAGAGTGATGGGACCAGAGTCCCATCACTCATAGGGGTGTTTTCCATGCGCGTTTTTGTCACCGGCGGCACCGGTCTGATCGGGTCCGCCGTCGTCGCCGAACTGCTCGGCAACGGCCACACCGTCCTCGCGCTCGTACGTTCCGACGCGTCGGCGCTGGCCGCCGAGGCGGCCGGCGCCGAGCCGTTCAGGGGAGCCCTCGCCGACCTCGACGCCCTTCGCGCCGGCGTCGCCCAGGCCGACGGGGTGATCCACCTCGCATTCGGCAACGACTTCAGCAGCCCCGACGCCCTCGCAAAGGCGGTCGCCGAGGAAAGCGCCGCCCTCGCGACCCTCGGCGAGGAACTGGTCGACAGCGACCGCCCCTTCGTCACCGTCTCGGGTACGCCTTGGGTGCCGGGCCGCGTCTCCACCGAGGCCGACCCGCTGCCGACCGACGGGCCGGTCGGTGGCCGCGGTCGCGCGGTCACAGCAGTCCTGGGCCTGGCCTCGCGCGGGGTCCGCAGCACGGCCGTACGCATGCCGCGCACGGTGCACAACCAGGGCACGGGCGGGTTCGCCGGTCTGCTGACCGACATCGCACGCCGGACCGGAGTGTCCGGCTACCCGGGCGACGGCACACAGCGCTGGCCGGCCGTGCACGCGCTCGACGCGGCAGTCCTCTTCCGGCTCGCCCTGGAGCAGGCGGAACCCGGCACCTCCTGGCACGCCGTGGCCGACGAGGGAGACCGGGTGCGGGACATCGCCGCGGTCATCGGCCGGCGGCTCGGCCTGCCGGTCGAGTCGGTGCCGGCGGAGACCTACGGCCCCCTCGGCCCGATCTTCGCGCACGACCAGCCCGCCTCCAGCACTCACACCCGGCAGGCGCTCGGCTGGCAGCCGAAGCATCCCGGCCTTCTGGAGGACCTGGCGAACATCCGGCCCTGACCAGCCGGGGGAAGACCAGGCAGGCCCGCTGCGGACACCCGCACCATCGCGTCCACACCCAACAGGAGGTCCCGCCATGGTGGCAGTCGTCTTCGGCGCTCGCGGAAACGTGGCCCGGCACATGACCGACGGACTGCCGGCCGCCGGCGAACAGGTCAGAGCAGTCATGTGCCGTCGGACGGCGCGCGTGGACGGTTCAGTTCACGGCGCTGAGCAAGAACTGCACGAGAAGCGACACGTCCAGGCAGATCACCGCTGTTGTCGCCGCGGCCATGATGATCGCCAGCGGGCGGGTGTTCACGGCTGTGCCCATGAAGCGTGGAGCGGACGTGGCGGCGATCAGGGGGACAAGAACCAGGGGAAGTCCGATGGCCAGGACGACCTGGCTGGTGAGGAGCAGGGTAACCGGGGAGACGCCGAGGGCGAGCAGCACGACGGCGGGAAGGACGGTGGTGCAGCGCCGTGCCCAGAGCGGGACACTGCGGTGGATGAGTCCGCTGGTCACGACAGCGCCCGCTTGAGTCCCCACCACCGTGGATGTCACGCCGCTGACGAGGAGCGCGACAAGGAATGCCATGTGGGCGGCGGAGCCGATGCGGGCGGCCATGTCGGTGGCGAAGGCGCCGAAGTCGTCGCCGGTGGATCCGCGCAGGGCTCCGGCACCGACGAGGAGCATGACGGCATTGGTCGTTCCGGCGACGAGCATCGCCAGAGCCACGTCGGTCCGGTGAGCGGACAGCCGTCGGTGGTCCCGGGCGAGTGCGCTGTGAATGTGCACCGCATGCGGCATGATCGTGGCTCCGACGATGCCCGCGGCAAGGATCAGGGCACCGTCGCCTTCCAGCGAGGGAATCAGTCCCGTGCCCAGCTCATCGAGAGCGGGCGGACGGGCGAGCAGGCAGAAGATGAAGGCGCCCGCGATGAGGGCGAGGGAGACGACTGCGACATTCTGGAGGAAGCGCTGTCCGAAGCGGTCGCCTGCGGCCAGCAGGACGGCGCCCGCGGCGGCGGCGATCAGTCCGCCCAGGGACAGGGGGATGTCGAAGAGCAGGTGGAGTGCGATCGCGGCTCCGAGTACTTCGGCGAGGTCGGTAGCGATGGACACGGCTTCGGCCTGGGACCAGTAGGCCAGTCGAACCGGTCGGCCGCACCGGTCGGCGATCAGCTCAGGCAGGCTCTTCCCCGTGGTCGCACCGAGTTTCGCGGCAAGGTACTGCACCGGCCCGGCCACCAGCGTCGCCAGCACGACGACCCAGAGCAGGGTTGTGCCATGGCCGGCGCCTGCGGTCACATTGGTGACGACGTTCCCTGGGTCGACGTAGGCGACGGCGGCCACGAAGGCCGGACCGATGCGCCGGAAGGCGGGAACCGCGGCCCGGGCGCCGAGACGCTGTGCGGAAGGAGCCTTGACGATGGTCATCCGCGTCGGCCCTGGTGCCCGCATCGGGTTCGGCGCCCGGGCCGGGACACGGCGAGTCGGCCCGTCACAGGTGTCATTCGGTGGCCCCGATGGGGTTGTGTCTGGCGACGATGAGAGGGTCCTGCGGTGTGAAGGGGAACTGAGGCAGTTCCCGCTCCGGGATGCCGAAGGTGCCGGCAAGCACCTCACGGGAGAACGCCGTCGCGGTCGCCCGGTAGCCGACATCACCGGGCATGGGCTGGTCGAAGAAGATGAGGAAGTGGAAGCCCTCGTCGTCCAGGACCTCGATATGGTGCGGGTAGGCGCGTGGCACGAAGTACACATCGCCCGGCCCCAGTTCGTACTCGCCGAGGGTGACGTCCGGTGCCAGTACGCGCATGCGGGCTCGTCCCTTGGCGACGTAGCCCATTTCTGCGGTGACCGGATGCCAGTGGGGCGCCCGCATCCCGTCTTCCTTGATCCGCAGGGAATACATCGAGATGTCGTCGAGAGCTGCCCAGAACTGTTTGCGCGCCAGGCTCGCCGAACCGTAGGCGTACGACAGAGGGGCGTGCTGACCTGCGATGTCGAAGAGGCGGGCGTTCGGTAGTTTCTGAGTGGGATCGACCGTGATGCTGCCCCGACGGGCGAAGATCTGCTCCGCGGGGGGCCGCTCGAAAGCGGCGAACGCGGTACTGGGCAGATCGTAGGTGTTGCCGAGTACCGGATTGGTCATGGCCGCCAGGCTGTCGCGCAGGGAGAAATGCTGGGGCCGCTCGTTTCGCAGAGCGATGATGATTTCGGCTTCCGCGGAGCCCAGGTTCTCGATGTGGTAAACCGCACCGGACTCCACGTGATACATCTGTCCTTCGCCCACCACGAAGGAGGCGAACTGCCCTCCATTCGCCAGCAAGGAGACCAGCACCTCGCCCCTGACCACGTAAGCCAACTGGTTCGCGTTGACATTCCACTGCGGTTCCCGAATCGCCCCGGGCCCAAGAACCACACGCTTGATGGAGAGTCGGCTGAGGATGGGCAGGCTCTGCCCATCGACGACCTGGACACTGCCGAGGTCGCTCTGAAACGCCGCTTCGGCGGCGGTGAGCGACACCCAATATGGCGAGGCTTTCGACATTGCTCTCCTCACTCGTCCTGCCAGAAGAAAAACCCGCGAGATCTGAACCGACCTTCGCACGGGCCAGGGACGGCAGACAGTCGTGGAAGGCGTCCGGATGACACGGAACGGCGGTAGGACGTGACGCCGACTGCGGTGGAGGCGAGCGGGAGCCAGCCGTTCCCGGCGAGCCGGTGCGCAGTCAGTGGCTGAGCCATGACTGCCGGAACCCTGAGGTTCCCCCGCTCCGCGGGAGGGCTGACTGGTACTCCAGCGGCGTTTCGCTATCTGGCCTGGTCAGAGCCATCGGCCGGAGTGTAGTTGGCTGGCGGTGTGTCAGGGTCGGTCTTGCCAGAGTGCCCCTCCAAGGAGTGGAGTCGTCGCCGGTAGTGGCAGCGGCGGGCGACGACCCGATGTCTGCGACGCCAGAGTGGCCGGAGGCCACGGCGGATCGGGCCGGCGACCGGCCGCCCGACGCCATGGCGCCGGCCGCTCCCCCGCCCGGACCAGCTCAGCATGTGCACGCGAAGCGACCGGCCTGCTCGATGGTTCGGGGCGAGGCGAGGCGCCAGGAGTCGGTGGACTTCTGCCACGGTGAGCGGCGCCAGGGCGCCGGAAGCGTTTCTGCATTCCCCCTTTGCCGCCGCGTCGGTCGCCATGACCGCGAGGTAGGTGTGAGCAAGCATGGCCAGGGTGTTATGCCGGTACCCGCCGGCATAACGGCAGCGGTGCTGCCAGGGCTTGAGCGGGTCCTGGGCCGGCCGGCGACGCACGGTCGACGCCGGCATGAACGGGGCGATGCCCCGCCGGGCGGCCTCGCGGGCCGGTTCCGGGCACGACCGGCGTGAGAGCGGTACTTCACTCTCGGCAGGCTGCGGGCAGGCCGGCGACGTGACCTCGGCGGCCTGTAGCGGTGTGAATGAGGAGGTACGGCCGCAGCGTTGACGGTCTTCGAGCCCGGGCGGGCCCGCCTGGGCAGAACCGGCCACGCCAGCGGCGCACGGTGTCCAAATACAGCCCCGTCTCCCGGGCGATGCATGCGTTGGAGTGTCCGTGCGCGGCGGGCAGCACCACCTGTGCACGCACCCGCAGCCGGCGCTCGGTCTTGTGGCCGTAGGCCATCTTCTTCAACCGCCCGCGTTCGGCGGCACTCGGGACTGTCGGACAGGGGGTGCGGACGGGCATGGCGGGCGAACCGATCGGCCGAAGTCGATCACTGGTACCCCGCAGCCTGCCCCGCCCGTCACCGCCCCAGCCTGCGCAATGACCGGTGCAAGAGGCCACTTGGACAGGGAAAACGCAACTTCGACATGGCCCGCAGAGGCAGCTACCTTCACCTGGTCTTCGGCGATCGCCCAGGGTCGCTCAGGAGTTCCTTCAGGCTGAGCCACCCGCGACGGGATGAGTTGGTCACGCCCCACGGATCCTCGCCCCCATGCGTAAGCCACCGAATCGGGTCCACACCAGGCACCCCCAACCAGGGAGAGACGCATGCCCCATCTTGCGCTGTACACATTCGGCGTCCTGAAGTCACCTCTCGCCGATCCCGCACCTCTCACGCGCGAGTTCTACGACAGTGGTGAGGCCGTCTACCGGAAGATCAGTCAGCACCCCGGGTACCTCGCTCGTGCTGAAGCGGCAGACGGTGAGCGGGGCATGCTCTTCGAGGCGGACTGGGGTGCATGGGGAGAGTTCGCCGTACCGACCTGGTACGGCAAGGGCCGTACGCTGGAAACCACCGCCCTGGCCGCGACCCTCTCACTCTGGACCGACCTGCGCCCCGCCTTCGACGCCGTCTACACCGGTCTGCACCGTGCGGCGCTGAACAGGCGTTACGACTGGTTCGAGAGGACAGGGCACCCGAATTACGTGATCTGGTGGGTCTCCGACGGCGTGATACCCACCTGGCAGGACGGGGTTTCCAGGCTGGAACACCTCCACGACCACGGCTCCGCGCCGCACGCCTTCACCTTTCACCACGCGTTCGCCCCGGAGGGAACTCCGACCAGGATCAAAGGCATCGGGCCGAAGAGCGACCAGGTTCGCTGACAAGGAAGCCTGAACTCGGCTTCGCCGGCGCCCCCGAATACGCCCTCGACCGCACCTGCGGCCGCTGCATCACCGACCCCGGTATCTGACCCCGCACCCCACACAACACAGGCTCCACAGTCAGCCCCGGCTCGCGCAGCGGTTGCCGGCGGTGCGAGTGCGGCGTCGCGGATGCGGGCATGCGGACCGCCTGGCTCGTCGCGTACGTCGCGCGCAAGGAGCGGTGGGTGGAACCGATGGCCCGCTGCCGCACAGGGTCACCCACGGCTGCGGGCGCGTCCCCGCCCCGGTGCCGCGTCGTTTGCGCCAAAAACACGGTGGAGTCCGCAGATCTCGCTGGTTAGGGTCGCGGGATGAGTACTCGTACGTTCCGGATCACGGTCCGCGGTGTCTTCGACGGACTCACCGCCGAGCAGCGGGCCGAACTCCTTGCCCGCGCCGCCGAGCACGACGTCCTGCGCGCGGCCTTCACGCCCGAGGGGCACCTCAGTTACGACCTGGCGGCGCGCTCCGCCTTCACCTTCCGGTTCCTGGATTCCGGGGAGGAAGAGGAGGACATCCTGGAGGCGTCCGAACGCGCCGAAGAGGCGGCGAAGGCGTGGCTGACCGAGCGCGGCTACGGCTACAAGAACCTGCGGTCCCAGGCCGAGGACCTTTCCCAGGCGCCACTGGGCAAACGGCAGCGCCGCGCCGCGGCCCAGAAGAACGTCTGATCCTTCGGCCGCACCCTCCTCGCCGCGGCGTCGAGCGCTTCTCCTCGGGCTCCGCACGGCCATCAACAAATAAATCCTTGACTACTCAAGCACCTATTATGCTTGAGTAGTCAAGGAGGTGGCAATGAGTGATGCGCTGGACGCGTCGCTTCGTCTTGTGAGGGCCCAGACGGCCCTGGTGAAGCGGTTCGACGCGAGCCTGGGAGGACTGCACGGTGTGAGCCTGGCCGACTTCACGACGCTGTTGCGTCTGGGGCAGGCGCCCGGCGGCCGGATGCGCCGGGTGGACCTGGCCGAATCGCTGGGGCTGACGGCCTCCGGGGTGACCCGGGGACTGGCGCCGCTGGAGCGGATCGGACTGGTGACGCGCGAGACGGACGCCCGTGACGGCCGGGTGGCCTACGCGGCACTGACCGACACCGGCCGCGCCCGCCTGACGGACATGCTCGCCACGGCCGAGCAGATCGCCGCCGAGATCTTCGCCGCGCCGCCGTGGAGCAAGGAGGACATCGGCCGGTTGTCCGCCCTAATGACCCGCCTCGGCGGCACCGGCCTCCCCGGGCACACCCCCGCCCCGTAACTCCCGTACGTCTTGCGCCGGATGCCCCATCCGCGCTCTGGAGCACTCCCATGAATCCCACCCCTGTCCCCGTGCCGCCGGCCGCCCCGACCGCGAGCACGGCCCACGCCCCGGCGGCCATCCGCACGGAGGGCCTGCGCAAGGTCTGTCCGCGCGCGCAGGACGGCCTGGTCGCCGTGCACGGCCTGGACCTGACGATCCGCCAGGGCGAGTTCTTCGGCCTGCTCGGCACCAACGGCGCCGGCAAGTCCACCACCATCGGCATGCTCACCACCCTGGTCGCGCCCAGCGCCGGAAAGGCATGGGTCGCCGGGCGCGAGGTGAGTGCCGACCCGGTCGGCGTGAGGTCCCGCATCGGTGTGGTCTCCCAGGCCAACACCCTGGACCGCGCGCTCACCGTGGCGGACAACCTCGCCTTCCGCGGCCGCTATTTCGGCATGCCCGCCGCCGAAGGCGCGCGGGTTCCAGGATTCCTGGACGTCAGGCCGCAGGAACTCGTATGCGACTACTGGATCCTAGGCCCCCTGTGTACGGGTTCGGCCTCTACATCGGCACCCGGAAAGCCTTCGCCGCCCTCATCGCCGCAGCCGGCCTCGCCCTTCCCCTCCTCACCCCCACACCCGCCTCGGCTGCCACCACCACCAGCCGCTTCGCGAACTACCGCTACGGTGACTGCCTGCGCGAGACCTCCGAAACCGGCCTCAAGGGCGACCGCTGCACCACCGGACGCGGCAGCCTCCTGTGGCAGTGGACCGGCCGCCTCAACACCAGCACCACTCTTAAGAACAACTTCTGGGGCCGCTGCCTCGACAGCAATGACCGGGGCGACGTCTACCCCCTGCGCTGTAACGGCGGCTCATACCAGAAGTGGCGCACCGTCCAGCCCGCCGCCCGCAGCGCCATCATGCTCCAAAGCGTCGGCACGGGCCGCTGCCTCTACCAACAGGACAACGGCTACTACCGCACTGCCCGCTGCGACCGAAACGCCCAGAACCAGCGCTTCACCATCGGCTGAACGGATCACCCGACCGCTTCCAGATGCCGCCGGGCGAGCAGCTCTTCTTTTACGCGAGGCCGGAAGACGGTCCCAATATCATCAGCGCACTCGTCACTGGCGCCTAGGCCTGTCGAGGGTACAGCGTGACGTCAGCCGTCCAGCCCTCGTTGAACCGGCTGGTCAACGAAGTGCACCGCAAGACCCCGGCCGCCTGCCATGGCAAGGCCGGGGTCTCGTGCCACCGGACGCGGAGCCGCGAGCAGTAGCTGCTACAAACCCGGCGCCGCAACACACAGCTGTTCATCGGCCGAGCCCGGCGGCGCCTCAGCCGAATCACGTAGCCGGATAGGGCCGCGGGAAGCCCCGGCGGACATAGCCCTCAGCCGACGCAGCGCTTCAGCGTGGCCACGGCGCCGTCGTCGCCGGTGAGCACAGCGGCCGTCAGCTTGTCTGGTTGCCGGGTGCGATGCCGGTCATCGGGACCTGCCTTGCTCATGAGCCGACGGTAGGTTCCATTTCTCAGGTATCCGTAAGAGCGCGGTCCCCAGCGACGCTCTAATCCTGGCCTCAGGTTGATCGGGGACAATGAGCGGCAAAAACATCGACTGGAAGGGGGCGGGCCGGCGTGCGGATCATGATCGCGGATGATGAAGCGGCCATCCGTGAGTCGCTGGAGCGGGTGCTCCAGGTCGAGGGTTACGACACCAGCACCGTCGCCAACGGTTTCGCCGTGCTCGACGGGGTCGGTGGGGCCGACGGCGACACGCTGGATCTGCTGATCCTCGACGTGATGATGCCCCGCCTCGGCGGGCTGGAGACCTGCCGGCGGTTGCGGGCCGCGGGTCGGGATCTGCCGGTGCTGATGCTGACCGCCCGTGACCAGGTCTCCGACCGGGTCACGGGGCTGGACGCGGGCGCCGACGACTACCTGCCCAAGCCGTTCGCCACCGAGGAGCTGCTGGCCCGGGTGCGGGCCCTGCTGCGCCGGCGCACGCCGACCGACGGGGAGTCGCAGATCCTGTCGTTCGCCGACGTCCGGCTCGATCCCGACAGGTTCGAGGCGTGGCGTGGCGGGCGGCCGCTGCGCCTGACCCAAACCGAGTTCTCCCTCCTGCAGGTCCTCATGAGCAACGCGACCCGGGTCTTGACCCGCGACGCGCTGTTCGAGGCGATCTGGGGTTTCGACATGAGCGCCACCGCCAACAACCTCCAGGTGTACGTGAGCTACCTGCGCCGCAAGATGGAGGCCGAGGGTGAGCCGCGATTGATCTACACGCTGCGCGGCCTGGGTTACGTGCTGCGGGAGACTCCTCCGTGAGCAGGCCCGCCGGCCGGGAACCGCGCCGGCTGACCCGATGGTGGCGCCGGCGGTCCCTGCGGGCCAGGCTGACGGTGATCGCGGCGACGGCCATCGCGGTCAGCGTGTTCGTGGCCTTCCAGGTGGCCAGCGAACTACTGGGCTGGGAGCTGCAGGACAGCGCCAAGAATCAGCTGCGCGCCGACTCCCGCGTCCTGGCGACGAACGCGCAGCGCGCCGGTCTGGCGCAGGTCCAGCTACCGCCGTATCCGGGATCCGGTCGGCTGGTGCGGGTCATCCTGCCCGACGGCTCGACCCGGACGCCGGCCGGCCAACCCGCGCTGCCCCCGGTCGGCGAGCACGCCGAGCGGGTGGCGCAGGGCGCGTCGGCCGACCTGATGGAGTCGAACGACAGCGACGAGGACGGCTACCGCATCTACACGCTGCGGGCGGGCGACGGCGCGGTCCAGGTGGCCCAGGTCGCCGACGACAGCCCGATCAACCAGTTCGGGTTCGGCATGCTGCTGATCGGGCTGCTCTGCGTGGTCGGCGGCACCCTTGTCGGGCGGACCGTGGCGCGGACCGGGCTGGCACCGATCGACCGGCTGACCGCCGCCGCGGTACGTGTCGCGCACACCCGGGATCTCGACGCCGACATCCCGGATGAGGGCGGCGGGGAGATCCGGCGGCTGATCCAGTCGATCAACGACATGCTCGCCGCGCTCCGGGACTCCCGGCGGGCCCAGCGACTGCTCGCCGAGGACGCCGCCCACGAGCTCAAGACCCCGCTCACCAGCCTGCGCCTCAACGTCGAGCTGCTGATCCGGCTCGATCGGCGCGGCACCCTGGACAGCGCACTGCCGGCGGCGAGCCGGACCCGGCTGCTCAACGATCTCGGCGCCCAGGTGGCCGAGTTGAGCACCCTTGTCGCCGAGCTGACCGACCTGGCGCGCGGTGACGTCAGCGACGAGAACACCGAGCTGCTCGACCTCGCCGACGTGGTGGCGGCCGCCGCGACCCGGGCATGTTCCCGCGCGCCCGACATCGAGGTCGCGCTCGACGTGACCTCCGTGTGGGTGAGCGGGCGTCCCGCTGCGCTTGAGCGGGCGGTGCTCAACCTCATTGACAACGCCGGCAAGTGGTCCCCCGCGGACCAGCCGGTCCAGGTCCGGCTCCGTGCCGAGGGCGCGTCGGTGGTGCTTGAGGTCGACGACGCCGGGCCGGGCATCGACGCCGCCGACGTACCGCGGGTGTTCGACCGGTTCTACCGTGCCGAAAGCGCCCGGGCGTTGCCGGGATCCGGTCTGGGGCTGTCGATCGTGCGGCGGGTCGTCGACGCCCACGGCGGCCGGGCCGGCGTCGCCCGCTCCGCACGCGGTGGCGCGCTGCTTCGGGTCGACCTTCCGGCCGCGGCCCCGCCCGCCCCGATCGCGCGGCTCACCGCCGGGGAGGACACCGCGGCGTGCTGACCCGCCCGGCGGCGCGGCGCAGGACAAGGGACGGCGGCCCTCGGGCATGGCCCCGCGCGGCTCACCGTCGAGGCAGGACACCGCGATGCGCCGGCCCCAGCCCCGGCGTGTGGCGCAGGACCAAAGGGCGGCGGCCGTCGGGCCCATGAAAAAATCCGGGACGGGCCTGGGGCCCGTTCCGGATCTCGTCCGTGCCGCCGTGCTCACCGTTGCAGCGCGGGCTCCTCGTCGTCGGCGAGCGGCTGTTGACCGTCCGGCAGCTTTGCCGCTGGACGGGACAGCCGGCTCGGCCACCAGATCCGCCGGCCGATCAGCAAAGTGAGAGCGGGTACCAGGACCGACCGCACCAGCAGGGCGTCGAGCAGCACGCCGAAGGCGACCAGGAACCCGACCTCGATCAGCATCACCAGCGGAAGTGACGCGAGGACCGCGAACGTGGCCGCCAGGACCAGGCCTGCCGAGGTGATGACGCCACCGGTGGCCGAGAGGGCTTTGAGCATGCCCTCTCTGGTGCCGAGACGCACGGTCTCCTCCCGGGCCCGGCTGGCCAGGAAGATGTTGTAGTCGACGCCGAGCGCCACCAGGAACAGGAATGCCAGCAGCGGCACCGAATAGTCGACACCCTCGAACCCGAGGATCGTGTCGAAGACGAACACGCTGCCGCCGAAGGCCGCGGCGAATGAGACGATCACGGTGGCCATCAGGACCAGCGGGGCCAGGATCGCGCGCAGCAGCAGCCCGAGGACGATCAGGACGACGGCGAGCACCAGCGGGATCACCAGCTTCTCGTCGCGGCTGGTGGTCACCTCGGTGTCGAGGTTCTCCGCACTCGGCCCGCCGACGATCGCCTCCGCCCCGCGCACCGCGTGCACGGCGGTGCGCACCCGCTTGATCGTGTCGTACTCCGCGGCGGTGTCCGGCGCGTCCTTCGGGAACACGGAGATGTTGGCCCAGCCACCGCTGGCCTGCTCCGGGATGGCCAGGGCCACCCCGCGAGTGTCCTTGACGATGTCGAGCACCCGCTCCTGGTGCGCCGGCCGCGTGAAGACCGTCATCGGCTGGCCGCCGAGCTCCGGGAAGTGCTGGCGGAGAACGGTGAAGCCGGTGACCGACTCCGGCGCGGACAGGAACTGGTCCTGCTCCCGCAGGGCGCCCGTGTTGCCCGCCAGCCCGAGGGCGAGCACGCCGAGGACTCCGAGCGAGCCGAGCGTCGCCACCCACCGGCGGCGGCTGATGGCGGCGCCGAGCCGTCCCCACAGCCCCGGCTTCTCCTCCACGGCCGTGCTGAACCGCGGGATGGCCGGCCAGAAGATCCGCCTGCCGAGCACCACGAGCACCGCCGGGAACAGCGTCAGCATGGCCACCAGCGCGCACAGGATGCCGGCCGCACCGATCGGGCCCAACCCGCTGGTGCTGTTCAGGTCCGCGACAAGCAGGCAGAGCAGGCCGGCGACCACGGTGGCCGCGGACGCGACGATGGCCGGCGCCGCGCCGCGTAGCGCGTGGACCATCGCGACCCGGACGTTCTCATGGTGGTGCAGTGCCTCCCGATATCGAGCGATGAGCAACAGCGCGTAGTCCGTGCCGACGCCGAATACCAGGATCGTCAGCAGCGCCGAGTTCTGGTCGTTGACCACGATGCCGAAGCCCTTGACGAGCAGGTAGACGGTCCCCATCGCGGTAAGTGCGGCCGCGCCCACGGCCAGCAGCGGGATGATCCACAACACCGGGCTGCGGTAGGTGAGGATGAGCAGGAGCGTGACGACGACGATGGTGGTGAGGAGGACCTGCACGTCGATGCCGTCGAAGACGGCGTCCATGTCGCCGTCGATCGCGCCCGGGCCGGTCACGTCGAGTTCCAGGCCGGCGGGGCGGTCCTTCGCGGCGTCACGCAACGGGCCGACGATGTCCTCCGGCGCGCCGTAGGCCGTGCTCACATCTAGGGTGAACATCATCGCCTTGCGGTCGGTGGAGGGACTCGTCGGTGAGCCCTCGTCGTCCTCGTCGGCCGCCGCCGGCGCCTTCGGCGGGTACCGCTTGGCAAGGGTGTTGTAGTGGCGCTCGACCGTCGCGCGGTCGGCGTCGGTCATGCCGCCGGCGCGGTGGTACACGAAGACGAACGTGTTGTTGTCACCGCCGGGGAGACTGTCGTCCAGCACCGCCACCTTGGTGGACTCGGCACTGGCCGGCAGGGTGTCCACGGCGCTGTCGGTGGTGACCGAGCTCAACTTTCCACTCAGCGGCACCATGCCCGCCACCAGCACCAACCACAAGCCAATCACCAACCACGGCACCCACCGGCCTGCCAACCGACCGGCCGGGGCTTCCCCCGACGGCGCTGCGTTGACTGCCATCACTAGCCTCCTACATACGGGTTGCATCGCTTATCTGGATGCCTACTTCGTACTGAGCGAACCTGAGACGACTGTTAATACGGCGCTCAGGCCGGTTGGCCGAACCATGTGCCCAACGCACGCACCAGCGTGGTGGCGTCGAGGTCCTGCCCGGTCGGCAAGGCCCAGGCGACACAGCCGTCGGGCCGAATGAGCAACGCGTCGACGTCCACCCGGCCCGTGCGGGCGGTGGCGGTGTTGACCCGTCCGCTGCACGCGGACGCGGCGTCGCGGGCCTCCGCGCGGTCGACGAGGTCGAGCAGGGGCCCACGCCCCTCACGCAGCAGGTCCGCCGACCGGTTCACCGCGGTGACGACGTCCGGGTCGGGCCGCTCCGGCGTCAACTTCATGTCCGGGCACAGGGTGCCGACGAACCGGTGGTCGTCGCCCAGGTCGTACCGGGCGTCCATGCCGGCGAGCGGGTCGGCGACGTACCGGTGGGCGTCGTCGAGGTCCATCAGGTCGGAGAACATCTCCCACAGCGCCCTCGTCTGCGGGCCGGGTCGCATCAGGGCTCCTGTCGGGCTGGTGGGGCGGATCCGCAGCGACCGGGTGGTGCGGCTGCCGAAGCCCTCGATCAAGGAGTACGCCCTGGTCTGTCCCCAGGGCGGGCGACCGCCGAAGCACGGCAAGGAGTTCCGCTTCGCCGACCCCGAGACCTGGCCCGAGGCGGCGATCACCACCGTCACCGACACCACCAACTACGGCAAGGCCGAAGCCAAGGCGTGGGACCGGGTCCACCCGAGGCTGGCAGAGCGTGCCGGTCGGCCCATCGCGCCCGCGCCCGTTGCCATCGGTTCGGAGGCGGAGGCCCTGTCGGCGGCGGGGGCGCAGGCGGTGCAGACACACGATCACGGTGGGGGACGTATCGCCCGCCTGGCAGGCGAACGGCAGCCTCCACAACGGCACTTGGCATGACGTCTCTGTTGGAGCGCCGGGCCTCGGTGTACGCGCCGACGAGTGGAACGGTTGTCCTGCGCCACCGGACCTTGAGCGCGTGCCATCGCAGGTTGAGTGACCCGTCAGTCCCACGAGTTGACGCCCAGAGCCCACATCGGCAACTGGCCCCTGCTCTTGGCCACGCTGATACTCAGCGCGCTGCTCGCCTCCGCACTCGGACTGCTGCTCGGCACCGCGATCGACGCCTCCGCCTTCGGGGCGCTGCTCGGCCTGTTCCTGGCCGCGGCCACCATGCTGGGCTGCGTCTCCTACCCGTGGACCGCTCTGCACCCGATCCGCTGGGTCCAGGTCCTGACCCTCGCCAACCCGCTCGTCTACATGAGCGAGGGCCTGCGCGCCAACCTCACACCCTCCACCCGTCACATGCCCACCTGGGCCTACCTCACCGCCCTCACCCTCGGCACCGCCGCTCTGGGGCACCTCGCCCTGCGCCGCTTCGCCCGTCGGGTACAGACCTGACGATCGATCCGGCGTCGGACCGGGCCACCGTCATCCGGAGATCCCCGAACCGCGGGCGCGCGGTCCGAGGAACAGCCCGCCGCTCGCGTCGATGACCTGCCCGGTGATCCAGCCCGCCGCGTCGGAGGCGAGGAACGCGACCACGTCGGCGACGTCGTCGGGCCCGCCCAGCCGGCCCAGCGCCGTCGTCGCGGCGATGAGTTCGGTCAGGCCCGACGCTTCGAAGAACGATCCGTTGGCCGCCGTCCGAGTGGCGCCGGGAGCAACCGCGTTCACCGTGATTCCCCGGGCCCCGAGTTCGTTGGCCAACGTCATGCTCATCGTCTCGATCGCGCCCTTGGTCATGGCGAAGGACGTCTGAGCGGGGTTGGCCATCCGGGTCGCCACCGACGAGATGGTGACGATGCGGCCACCGTCGCGGAACAGGGGCAACGCCCGCTGGATGATGAAATAGGGCGCTCGCACGTTCACCGCGAAGAGGTGGTCGAACTCGCTGCGCGTCGTCACTCCGAGCGGGCCGGCGGGCGCCGCCGCGGCGTTGTTGACGAGGATGTCGAGGGGCCGCCCGGCCAGACCTTCCTCGACTCCTGCGAAAAGCGTCTCGATATCGTCGTCCACGCCCAGCTCTGCCCGGACGGTGAGCGCGGTGCCCCCGGCACTCTCGATCTCGTCGACCGTCGCTGTCGCACCGTCCTCGTCCGTGCCGAAATGCACAAGGACCACGGCTCCCCTCGCCGCCAGTCGGACGGCGATCGCCTGCCCGATGCCGCGCGATGCTCCGGTCACAAGAGCCGTCCTGCCGACCAGATCGCTCATGTCATCACCATCTCCTCAGAGTTGACGCTCCGTCATTTGGTGAGCCGGCCATAGCGGTTGGCGAGTGCGAAGAACGCCTCCTTCGGTTCCCAGGGCATGCCGGGGTAGGTGCGCGTATCGGCGGGGTGGCCGCTGTGCTCGTCGAGGATCTTGACGATGCCGTAGGAGGCGAGGTCCTCGTCCGGTCCCGAGGGGCGGTGGGGAGTGGCGAAACCGGCGAAGCTGAACCAGAAGACGGAGTCGACGCCCTCCTCCTCGAAGACGGTCATGAGGTCATCGAGGTAACGGACTTGCTCGTCGCGGTAGGTGGCGGCGTTGCGCAGGCCACGGAAGGCGTCCAGGCCCACCACGTCGAACGGGGTCCAGTCCACATCGTCCAGGGGGCAGGAGGCGTAGCTCACGCGACCGGCGAACAGGGGCCGTACGGTGTCGACGACCTCACCCAGGAAGGCGTTGACCTTGGCGGGGACGCCCTGGAGCGCGGCTTCGCGGCCGGGGCCCGCCAGGGCCGGGACGCGCTCCTCGAAGGTGTCGCCGGGCAGGTATCCGCGGGCGAACAGGCTCAGCTCACAACCCGCGACGAGGACGGCCTCGGCACCGTCACGGCGCAACCGCTCCGCGCGCTCGGCACAGTCCGCGAACAGGGGCAGCATCTCGGCGTTCGTCAGCTCGCAGGGGAACGGCGAGAACCATACCTCCAGCCCCTCCTGCGCCGCATACCGCGCCGTGGTCTCGATCCGGTCCGGGTCTCCGCCCGTGATACGGACCGCGGTGCAGTGCAGGTCCTTCGCGATGACCCGCATGTCCCGTTCGGCGTCCCGCGAGTCGAAGACGGGGCGTGAGGAATCGCCGTTGGGAAAGGTGCCGGTGTCGTAGTGGATGCCCTTGCCGCGCAGCATGCCGGATGCCTCCGAGGGGTCGACGTGACGGATTCGGCACGATCCTCCAGGTTCCAGCCGCGTCAGAGTCAAACAGGCCGGGGCTCCGGTTCGGCCGCGGTTCGACCTGGCCGGCTTGCGCAGGCCACCGAGTGTCAGCACCTGTAAAAGTCACCGGAGCAGCGCCCCGGACGACGAAGATCCGGGCGCTGCTTTGGTGGGTGGTCGGCGTCAGCGCAGCGGGGTGGCGGTGCTGTCGCGGGTGATCAGTTCGGGCAGCGGCACCTGTACGGTGCGCGGCGCCGAGCCGTCCAGCAGGGCGAGCAGTTCACGGGCGGCGGTGCGCCCGAACGCCATGCTGTCCCGGGACAGCGCGGACAGCCACGGTGTGACCATCCGGCACAGCGCGGAGTCCTCCCAGGCCACCACCGACAGATCCCGCGGCACGGCGAAGCCCAGTTCGGCCGCGGCGGCGATACCGGCCACCGCCATCACGTCGTTGTCGTAGATCAGCGCCGTGGGCGGGGTGGCGGCGGCCAGCACCCGCCGGGTGACGGCCGCGCCCTCGGCGTCCGAGTAGTCCGTGGTCAGCGAGCGGACCTCGGTCAGTCCCCGGCGTTCGGTCTCGGCCCGCAGGCTGCGCACCCGCCGCTGGGTGTGGGCGAGATGGGGCAGTCCGGCGATGTGCGCGATCCGGCGGTGGCCGAGTGTGTGCAGGGTGTCCACGATCGCGGCCATCGCGCCGGCGTCGTCGGCCCACACCGCCGACAGCCCGGAGGACGGCTCGTCGGGGCCTCCGCCGATCACCACGGCGGGCAGGCCGAGTTCGGCCAGCAGTCCGGGCCGTGGATCGTCGGTGCGGGGGTCCACCATCAGGACGCCGTCCACCCGGTGCTCCGCCCACCAGGCGCGGTAGACACCGCATTCGTCGACGATGTCCTCGACCACCTGGAAGAGCAGTCCCAGGTGCCGCTCGGCCAGCACCTCCTGGATTCCGGCGACCAGTTGCAGGAAGAACGAGTCGACGCCGAGGGTGTGCGCGGGACGGGCCAGCACGAAGCCGACCGTGGCGGCGCCCTCCCCGGACAGCTGACGGGCGGCGGTGCTCGGCCGCCAGCCCAGCTGCTCGGCCACCCGGCGGACCCGGGCGCGGGTGACCTCCGAGACCCCCGGCCGGTCGTTGAGGGCGAAGGAGACCGCGCTCTCGGAGACCCCGGCGCGCCGCGCAATGTCCTTCATCGTCGGCCGGCGTGCCGGCGAACGCTTGCCTGCCACCACTGACTTCCCATCCGCCTCGACACTAATGCGCTTGAGTCAGCCCACTCTAAAGCGCATTAGTGATCGCTGGCAAGATGCCTGTCACACCCATCTGACCTGCATGTTCGTGAAGTGGTGCACATTTCACGACAGGAATCCATTGACTTTTCCGGTCGGGACGATGCAAGGTCTCCGGCTGTACCCCGTGGCCGGCATCGTCGCCGTAGCCCGTCGTGTGAAGGAGACCCAGCCGTGCGCATATCCCGCAGAGTCCTCGCCACCGCTGCCGTCACCGCGGCCCTGCTGCCGCTGACCGCCTGCGGCTCAGGAAACGGCGGCAGTTCGTCCGGCGGCGGCTCGGGCAAGATCGAAGGAGACATCTCCTTCCAGACCTGGAACCTGCGCGCCAACTTCAAGTCCTACTTCGAGGGCCTGATCGCCGACTTCGAGAAGAAGTACCCCGGCACCCATGTGAAGTGGATCGACCAGCCCGCCGAGGGCTACGCGGACAAGATCAGCGCGGACGCCGCCGCCGGCACCCTGCCCGATGTCGTCAACGTCTCCCCCGACCTCGCCGCCCCGCTCGCCAAGGCCGGCCTCGCCCTCGACCTGGACAAGGACAAGGCGGCGGCGAAGTTCAAGAGCGAGTACCTGCCCGGCGCGTGGGCCGGCACCGAGACCCCCGGCCTGTCGGGCACCTACGCCTTCCCCTGGTACCTCAACACCGGGCCGCTGTTCTACAACAAGGCCCTGTTCAAGGATGCCGGGCTCGACCCCGACCAGCCGCCGAAGACGTACGACGAACTGTTCGAGGACGGCCTGGAGATCGCGAAGAAGTCCGGCGGCAAGGTCGCCACCCTCGCCAACGTGCCCACCATCGAGGACTTCGGCCGCTACGGCGTGGAGCTGATGAACAAGCAGGGCACCGCCTTCGCCTTCAACGACGCCAAGGGTGTGGAACTGCTCACCAAGTACAAGGAGTTGTACGACGCCAAGGCGCTGGACTCGCAGGCCCTGACCGCCACCCCGGAGTCGGCCGGCCAGAAGTTCCTCACCGGGGCGGTCGCCATGAACCCGGGCAGCGCGCTGGACCTGAAGAACTTCAAGACCCAGGCCCCGAGCCTGTACAAGAACATCGGCATCACCGACCAGATCACCAGCACCGGCCACGCCAACATGTACGTCATGGGCCTGCTGGTGAACTCGCAGTCCCAGCGGAAGCCCGCCGCGGTGGCCTTCGCGCACTTCATCACGAATGCCGAGAACCAGATGTCGTTCGCGAAGAAGGTCGCCATCTTCCCGAGCACCGCGGGCTCCCTCGACGACCCGTACTTCACCAAGGAGGACGGCACCGACGAGACCCGGGTCCGGGTCGCCGCCGCCAAGTCCCTGAAGACGGCGGTGAACTACACACCGGTGCTGTTCAGCGAGCAGATGAAGACCGCGCTGCGCAACGAGGTCGCCAAGGCCCTGCAGGGCAAGCAGAGCCCCGAGGCAGCGCTCGACAACGCTGTCAAGGCGTGTGACCGGCTTCTCCAGCAGGGCTGATCCAACATGGCCGAGTCACCGTCCGCGCCGCGCACCGCACGCTCCCGGGTACGGCGCCAACTGCCCACCAGTCCATGGCTGTTCGCCGCTCCCGGGCTCCTGATCACGGGCGCGCTGGTGCTGTACCCGTTCGTGTCGACGGTGGTGAACTCCTTCACCGACCGCCGCACCCTCATCCCGGGCCGGTTCGTCGGCCTCGCCAACTACCGCGAGCTGCTGCACGACGACATGTTCTGGATCGCCCTGCGCAACAGCACCCTGTATGTGCTCGGGGTGGTGCCGGCGCTGGTGGTCCTGCCGCTGCTGCTCGCCCTGCTGGTGCAGAAGAACATCCCCGGCATCGCGTTCTTCCGCTCCGCCTTCTACACCCCCGTCGTCGCCTCGATCGTCGTCGTCGGACTGATCTGGGTGTGGCTGCTGGACGAGCGCGGACTGATCAACTCGCTGCTGGACATGATCGGCGCGGGGCCGGTCGGCTTCCTCAGCGACCAGTGGCTGCTGCTGCTCAGCGCCATGGCCGTGACGGTGTGGAAGGGTCTCGGCTACTACATGATCATTTATCTGGCGGCGCTCGCGAACGTGCCGCGCGAGCTGCACGAGGCCGCCGCGGTGGACGGCGCGGGGGCGGTGCGCCGCTTCCTGTCGGTCACGGTCCCCGCCGTACGCTCCACCATGGTCCTGGTCGCCGCCCTGGCGTCGGTCTCGGCGTTCAAGGTGTTCTCCGAGGTGTACCTGATGGCGGGCCCGAACGGCGGCCCGGCCGGCGAGGACACCACCTTGGTGATGCTCGTCCAGCGCACCGGCACCGGCCTGTCCGGCCGGGTCGGCTACTCCTCGGCGATCTCGGTGGTGGTCTTCGTCGTCACCGTCGTCCTGATGCTGCTGGTTCTGCGCGCCGACCGGAAGGACGAGGCACGAGCATGAGTGAGAAGACCCGTACCCCCCGCCGCGCCTCGTGGCGCACCGACGAGCACGGCCGGCGCCTGCGCGCATGGGAACTCCTCCTGCGCTACGGGCTGTTGCTCGCCGTGCTGGCCCTGACGGTCGGCCCGTTCCTGTGGCAGCTGTCCACCTCGCTGAAGGGCCCGGCGGACGACATCTACTCCTCCCCGCCGTCCTTCCTGCCCGAGCACCCCACGCTGCGCAACTACGGCCGGGTCGCCGACATCGTCCCGGTGTGGGACTACGCGCTGAACTCGCTGAAGGTGGCCGCCGGCAACGTCGTCACCAACTGCGTGGGCTCGGCCCTGGCCGGCTATGCCCTGGCCAGGCTGCGCTACCGGGGCCGCGGCGCCGCCACGCTGGTGTTCATCCTGGCCATGCTGGTGCCGGCGGAGAGCATCATCATCGCCCAGTTCACTACCATGCGCTCGCTCGGGCTGAACAACACGCTGATCGGTGTGCTCCTGCCCGCGTCGATCAGCTCGTTGAACGTCCTGCTCATGCGCAACGCCTTCCTCAGCCTGCCCCACGAGGTGGAGGAGGCGGCGTACGTCGACGGCGCCAACGTCTGGCAGCGGTTCCTGCGGATCGCGCTGCCGTCGGTGAAGGGCACCCTCGCGGTCGTGGCGATCTTCGCCTTCATGGGCGCCTGGGACGACTTCCTGTGGCCGCTCATCGTGCTCAGCGACTCCTCCAAGTTCACGCTGACCGTCGGCCTCAACTACCTGCACGGCACCTTCGCCAACGACCAACGGCTGGTCGCCGCCGGCACCGTGATCGCCGTGGCACCGCTGATCGTGCTCTTCGCCTGCCTCCAGCGCTACTTCTTCCGCGGGGTCGGGGAGGGCGCCGTCAAGGGCTGAACCCCGGTCCGCCCCCGCACACCTGCCCGCACGCCCCCGGCCCGCCCCGCACACCTGCCCGCACACCCCCACACCCCCGCACCCCTCACAGACCGCATCCCCCACACCCACCGCACCCCTCACACGCCCGCATCACCTAGGACTCCCGCATGCCTTCATCCGTGCGCTTCGGCGTCAACTACACGCCCAGCGAGGGATGGTTCCACCACTGGCTCGACTTCGACCTGGACTCCGTGCGCGCCGACCTCGACTCGATCGCCGCGCTCGGCCTCGACCACATCCGGGTGTTCCCGCTGTGGCCCTACTTCCAGCCCAACCGCACCCTGATCCGCCCGCGCGCCGTCGAGCAGCTCGTCGCCCTCGCCGACGCGGCGGCGGACCGCGGCCTCGACGTCAACGTCGACGGACTACAGGGACACCTGAGCAGCTTCGACTTCCTGCCCGCCTGGACCCGCACCTGGCACCGCCGCAACCTCTTCACCGACCCGGACGTCGTCGGCGGCCAGGCCGCCTATCTGCGCACCCTCGCCGCCGCCCTCGCCGACCGGCCCAACTTCATCGGCATGACCGTCGGCAACGAGGTCAACCAGTTCTCCGCCGATCCGCACCCCGACCCCGACCGGGCCACACCGGAGCAGATCGACGCCTGGCTGGAGCGCATGCTCGCCGCCTGCGAGGAGGGCGCCCCCGGCCGGCTGCACCTGCACGCCGAGTACGACGCCACCTGGTACCAGCACGACCAGCCCTTCACCCCGGCCCAGGCGGCCCGCCTGGGCGAGATCACCGCCGTGCACTCCTGGGTGTTCAACGGCACCGCCCAGCGGCACGGCCGTACCTCGGTGCCCACCGAGCACCACGCCGCGTATCTGGTCGAGCTGAGCAAGGCCTGGGCCGGCGCGGCACATCGGCCGGTGTGGCTGCAGGAGGTCGGGGCGCCCGCACCGCTGATCCCGGCCGAGCACGCGGCCGCCTTCACCGAGGCGACCGTCGCGAACGTCCTGGACTGCCCCGACCTGTGGGGCGTGACCTGGTGGTGCTCCCACGACGTCTCCCGCGACCTGGCCGACTTCCCCGAGCTGGAGTACGGCCTTGGCCTGATGACCAACGACCGCAGGCCCAAGGACCTGGCGCATGCGCTGGCCAGCGCCGCCCGCGACAGCACATACGCCCCGGCCCCGCGCACCACCGCGCTGGCCGTCCCCGCCGATCCCGCCCGCCGCTCCGCGCTGGCCCCGGGCGGCGCGGTGTACGACGCCTTCTTCCGGCTGACCGCCGACGGCGCCCGGCCCGCGGCCGTACTCGACGTACGCGCCGAGGACGCCGGCCATCTGCGCTCCCGTGGCATCACCGAGGTGGTCACGGCCGAGCAGGTGCTGCGCGCACCGGGCGCGGACGGCCGGGAGTGACACGGCCGGGGCCCACCGTCCACCCTGGTAACCACCCGCTGATGTACGACCTGTGGAGCAGCCCGCATGCATGACGACCGCAGCCTGGTCGAGGCCCGCCTCAAGCGTGTCCTCGACGAGCGCATACGTCCCGCCGTCCACCCCGAGTCCGTGCCGCTGGATGTCGCGGTGTGGCATGCGCCCGGCGAGCCCGTGCCGGTCGCCGAGGGCCTTGCGGCCGGGCCCGAGCCGATCGAGGTGGGCGCCCGCTGGGGTGCTCCGTGGGGCACCAGCTGGTTCCGGGTGACCGGGACCGTGCCCGAGTCCTGGGCCGGCCGTACCGTCGAGGCGCTGCTGGACCTCGGCTTCGACGAGAACATGCCCGGTTTCCAGTGCGAGGGCCTGGTCTACCGGCCCGACGGCACCCCGGTTAAGGGACTCAACCCGCGCAACCAGTGGGTCCGCATCGGCGCCCCCGTCGCGGGCGGCGAGGAGGTACGGCTGCACATCGAGGCCGCCTCCAACCCCGTCATCCTCGATTACCACCCCTTCCTGCCCACTCGGCTCGGCGACAGGGAGACCGCGGGCGGCGAGCCGCAGTACACGCTGACCCGCATGGACCTCGCCGTGTTCGACGAGACGGTGTGGCAGCTGGTCATCGACCTGGAAGTGCTCGGCGAGCTGATGCCCGAACTCCCCGTGGACTCCGCCCGCCGCTACGACATCCTGCGCGCCGTGGAACGGGCGCTCGACGCGGTCGACCTGCAGGACGTGGGCGGCACCGCGGCCCGCGCCCGGCAGGAGCTGGCCGGTGTCCTCGCCGCCCCCGCCGTGCCCTCGGCGCACCGGATCAGCGCGGTCGGGCACGCCCACATCGACTCGGCGTGGCTGTGGCCGCTGCGCGAGACGGTGCGCAAGGTGGCCCGTACGACGTCCAACATGACCGCTCTGATCGAGGACGAGCCCGAGTTCGTGTTCGCCATGTCCCAGGCCCAGCAGTGGGCGTGGGTCAAGGAGCACCGGCCCGAGGTGTGGGCGCGGGTGAAGAAGGCGGTGGCCGAGGGGCGGTTCGTGCCGGCCGGCGGGATGTGGGTGGAGTCCGACACCAACATGCCCGGCTCGGAGGCGATGGCCCGCCAGTTCGTGCACGGCAAACGGTTCTTCCTCGACGAGTTCGGCATCGAGAACGACGAGGCGTGGCTGCCCGACACCTTCGGCTTCGCCGCCGGCCTGCCGCAGATCATCAAGGCGGCGGGCGCCAAGTGGCTGCTCACCCAGAAGATCTCCTGGTCGCAGACGAACACGTTCCCGCACCACACCTTCCGGTGGGAGGGCATCGACGGCACCCGGATCTTCACCCACTTCCCGCCGGTGGACACCTACAACTGCGCCATGAAGGGCAGCGAGATCGCCCACGCGGCCCGCAACTTCAAGGACAAGGGCCGCGCCCGGCGCTCCCTGGCCCCCACCGGCTGGGGCGACGGCGGTGGCGGCACCACCCGGGAGATGGTCGCCAAGGCCGCCCGGCTGCGCGACCTCGAAGGCTCGGCGCGCGTCGTCTGGGAGACACCTGAGGCGTTCTTCGAGAAGGCGCAGGCCGAATACCCCGACGCGCCCGTGTGGGTGGGCGAGCTGTATCTGGAACTGCACCGCGCCACCCTGACCAGCCAGGCGCAGACCAAGCAGGGCAACCGGCGCAGCGAGCATCTGCTGCGGGAGGCCGAACTGTGGGCGGCCACAGCCGCGGTGCGCACCGGATTCCCTTATCCCTACGAGGAGTTGGACCGGATCTGGAAGACGGTCCTGCTGCACCAGTTCCACGACATCCTGCCCGGCTCCTCCATCGCCTGGGTGCACCGGGAGGCCCGCGCCACCTACACGCGCCTCGCCGGGGAGCTGAACGGCATCATCGACGCGGCCCAGCGGGCGCTGGCCGGTGACGGCGGCACGGAGCTGGTGTTCAACGCGGCCCCGCACACCCGCGCCGGGATCCCGGCGGGCGGCGCCGCCGCGCCGGCCGCCGAGGGCGCGACGACGCTGAGCGCGCGTGAGGCCGGCGGGTTCACCCTGGACAACGGGCTGCTGCGGATCGGGATCGACGCCGACGGCCTGGTGGTGTCCGCGTACGACATCGACGCCGACCGGGAGAGCGTCGCCCCGGGCCGGGCCGCGAACCTGCTCCAGATCCACCCGGACTTTCCGAACATGTGGGACGCCTGGGACGTGGACGAGTTCTACCGCAACACCGTCACCGACCTCACCGACGCCGACACGGTCACGGCGGGCGAGGACGGCGTCTCCGTGCGCGTCGTACGCTCCTTCGGCGCCTCGAAGGTCACCCAGGTGCTGGCCCTGCCGCCCGGGGAGCGGCGGCTGGTCGTGGACACGGAGGTGGACTGGCACGAGACGGAGAAGTTCCTCAAGCTGGCCTTCCCGCTGGACGTGCACGCCGAACGGTACGCGTCCGAGACCCAGTTCGGGCACGTGTACCGCCCCACCCACACCAACACCTCCTGGGAAGCGGCCAAGTTCGAGGCCTGCAACCACCGCTTCGTGCACCTGGCCGAGCCGGGCTGGGGCGTCGCGGTCGTCAACGACTCCACGTACGGCCATGACGTGACCCGCACCGTCCGCACCGACGAAGACGGCGGTACGACCACCACGGTGCGGGTCTCCCTGCTGCGCGCCCCGCGCTTCCCCGACCCGGAGACCGACCAGGGCATCCACCGCTTCCGGCACGCGCTGGTGCCCGGCGCGGCCATCGGCGACGCGGTCCGCGAAGGCTGGCGTATCAACCTGCCCGAACGCCGCGTCGAGGGCGCGGGGGAGGTCGCTCCGCTGGTCACGGTGGACGACGACGCGGTCGTCATCACGGCGGTGAAGCTGGCCGACGACGGCAGCGGTGACATCGTGGTCCGCTTCCACGAGGCGCACGGCGGGCGGGCCCGCGCCACGCTCACGGCCGGCTTCGAGGTCGCGGACGTCACGGTCACCGACCTCCTGGAGCGACCGCTGCCCGATGCGACCACTCCCGACCGGGACGGCGCACACATTGCCGTACGACTGCGCCCGTTCGAGCTGGTGACCCTGCGGCTGCGCCGCGGCTGAGCACACGGGGCGGGGCCGCCCGGGATCACCGGGCGGCCCCGGCTCCACGCACAGCACTGCCGTCAGCGGCGATCACGGTCAATCGTTATCATCGATTTCATGACGACTACCGAGACGACACCGCAGCCACGCGAGCGCATCCTGCGGGCCGCCGCCGACCTGTTGGAGGCCGGCGGGCGCGAGGCGGTCTCCACCCGCGCGGTCAGCGCCGCCGCCGGGGTGCAGGCCCAGACGATCTACCGGCAGTTCGGCGACATGCAGGGACTGCTCGACGAGGTCGCACGACGGGGCTACGCCGCCTACCTCGCCGACAAACAGGCCAACCTCACCGCCGGCGACCCGGTCGAGCAACTGCGCCGCGGCTGGGACCTGCACATCGCCTTCGGGCGCGCCCACCCCGCCCTGTACCGGCTCCTGTACACCGACCCCCGCCCGGGTGAGGGCGCGGCCGTCATGGGCGAGGCCCACGACATCCTGGTCCGGCTGGTCACCCGGGTCGCCGAGGCGGGCCGGCTGCGGATGGGCGTGGAGGCCGCCGCCGCGATGATCCACGCCGCCGGCATCGGGGTGACGGTCACCCTGATCAGCGCCGAGGCGGCGGGGCTGAGCACCGCGCACGAGGGCCTGTCGGAGGCCACCCGGGACGCGGTGTTCGCCGCCCTGATCAGCGACGAGGAGTCGAGCGCCGGCGCCGCGGACAGCCGTGCCGTGCGGGGTGCCCGGCACGCGGTGGCGCTCAAGGCCCTACTGGACGAGGACGGCACGGACGGCGCGGACGGCACGGACGGCACGGACACCCGGTCGTTCACGCCCGGCGAGCACCTGCTGCTGAGCGAATGGCTGACGCGCCTGGCCGCACCGGCCGGTACGGAGGCCCGCTAGGGCAGGCGCCGTGACGCCGTCGCGCCCGCGCTGTCTTCACCACTCGGCGAAGCTCCCGTCGGGATGGCGCCAGACCGGGTTGCGCCACGCCGCCGCCGAGGCATCGGCCTGCCGTACGGCGGCCTCGTCCACGGTGATGCCGAGTCCGGGCAGCGTGGTGCGGCGGGCGTGGCCGTCGGTGAAGCGGAACGGGGCCGGGTCGAGCACGTAGGACAGCAGATCGGCGCTCTTGTTGTAGTGGATGCCGAGACTCTGCTCCTGGATGAGGAAATTCGGCGTGGCGAACGCGACCTGGAGGCTGGCCGCGAGGGCGAGCGGGCCGAGCGGACAGTGCGGCGCGAGCAGCGCGCCGAACGTCTCGGCGAGGGCGGCGATGCGGTGCACCTCGGAGATGCCTCCGGCGTGCGAGAGGTCGGGCTGGGCCACGGCGATGCCGGCCTGTAGCGCGGGAAGGAACTCGGCGCGTGAGAAGAGCCGTTCACCGGTCGCGATCGGCACGGCGGTCGACTCCACGAGCCGCGGCAGCAGATGCGTCTGCTCGGGCAGCACCGGCTCCTCGGCGAAGAGCGGGTGCAGGGGCGCGATCAGCTCCAGCACCCGGCGCGCCCCCGCGGGGGTGAACCGCCCGTGGAAGTCGATCGCCATGTCCCTATCCGGCCCCAGGGCCTCACGGGCCGTCGCCGCCCGCTCCACCACGGCGGCGGTCTCGACGGACGTGGGCAGCGGGGAGACCCGCCCGGCGGCATTCATCTTCACCGCGGTGAAACCGGCCGCCACCTGTGCGGCGATGTCGTCGGCAAGCTCCGCGGGCTCGTCACCGCCGACCCAGGCGTAGACGCGCACCGCGTCGCGGACCGGCCCGCCGAGGAGCGCGTGCACCGGTACGCCGTACGCCTTGCCTGCGATGTCCCACAGCGCCTGGTCGAGTCCGGCGACGGCGCTGGAGAGGACCGGACCGCCCCGGTAGAAGCCGCCCTTGGTGAGGACCTGCCAGTGGTCCTGGATGCGCAACGGGTCCCGGCCGACCAGATACTCGGCGAGGACGTCCACGGCCGTGCGCACCACTTCCGCCCGGCCCTCGACCACGGGCTCGCCCCAGCCGACGATGCCGTCGTCGGTCTCCACGCGGCAGAACAGCCAGCGGGGCGGCAGCCGGAACGTCTCGATGCGGGTGATCTTCACGGCGGGGCGGGCCTTTCGTGAGGGGCGGGATGACGGCGCCGCGCGCCACGGCGACCGGGCCACAAGTCTCGTGCGTACCGGCGCGATCCACACTCCCCGTGCACACACCCATCGCGAACCGCTATGCGGTCATGGGCCTTCCTGATGTGCGCTTCTTCTCCCGTCCTGCCCGCTCTAGCGTCTGGGTCGGAGACGGTCCCGTGGTTTTCCAAAGGGAGGGAGCAGCACTGTGCCTGTTGTCGATCTGGTCGCCGATCTCGGAGAGAGCTTCGGGGCCTACACCATGGGCAACGACGCCGAACTGCTGAAACTGCTGACGTCCGCGAACGTCGCCTGCGGCTTCCACGCGGGGGACCCGCGGGTGATGGACGCCACCGTACGGACCTGCGTGGAACGCGGCGTCCGCATCGGCGCGCACCCCAGCTTCCCCGACCTGGTCGGCTTCGGCCGCCGGGCGATGGACCTCACCCCCGACGAGGTGCGCACCGACGTGCTGTACCAGATCGGGGCGCTGTCCGCGTTCACCCGCGCGCACGGCACCCGCATCGAGCATCTGGCTCCGCACGGCCGCCTGGGCAACCTCGTGGTCACCCGGCGCGACTACGCCGAGGCCGTCGCCGACGCCGTAGCGGCCTTCGACCCGTCACTGGTGATCCTGATGCAGGAGGGCCAGATGGCGGCCGTGGCACGCGAACGCGGGCTGCGCATGGCCATGGTCGGCATCGCCGACCGCGCCTACGAGGACGACGGCACCCTGGTGTCGCGGTCCGAGCCCGGAGCCGTACTGCACGACCCGGACGAGGTCACCCGCCGCACCGTCCGGATGGTCACCGAGGGGCTGATCACCAGCCGGAACGGCAAGGACATACCGGTGCGGACGGACTGCGTGCAACTGCACGGCGACGGCCCGGCCGCCCTGCAGCTCGCCACCCGTATCCGTGACGAACTCCAGGCCGCCGGCGTCCGGTTGCGGCCCCTGGACGAGGTGCTGGGCACGCATGCCGCATGACGGAGACGCGGACAGAGACGACGATGGCCATCTCGCCGTGCGGCGACGCCGCCGTGCGCGTCGCCGTCGACGGCGACGACACCGACCGGGTGTGGACAGCCGTGCACCGGCTCGCGGGATGGCTCAACGACGGCGGGATCCACCCCACGGTGACGGCCGTCCCCACCTACGACGCGGTGCTCGTGGAGTTCGACCCGTACTACACCACCGGTGAGGAGATCGCCTCGCACATCCGCTCCTGGGACACCACGGCCGGCGAGGTCGGCGCGGCCGGCGGCGGTGTCATCGACGTGCCGGTGCTGTTCGGCGGCGAGGCGGGCCCCGACCTGGAGTGGGTCGCCGAGACGGTCGGCCACCCGGTGCCCAAGGTCATCGATCTCGTGTGTGCCGGGGAACCCCTCATCCGTTGCCTGGGCGGCCCGGCGGCCTCGGCCATGATGGACGGACCAGACTTCGGCCTGCCGATCCCACGGCTGGCCACGCCCCGGCTGCGCGTGCCGCCGGGCGCGGTGTCCGTCGCCGGCCGGCAGACGGTCATCGGGCCCGTCGCCGCGCCGAGCGGCTGGCGGCAGATCGGCCGCACGCCACTGGACATCCTGCGGACCGACACCGACGCGGTGGTCCCGTACCGGCCGGGCGACCGGGTGCGGTTCCTGCCGATCGACGAGAGCGCCTACGCGCAGCTCCTGGGCACGCCGATGAGGTACCGCCACGATGACTGACCGACCCGAACTGCACGTCGACTCGGCCACGGTGTGCGTCGTCACCGACCTCGGCCGTATCGCGGGCCCCGCACGGGGACTCGCCGTCAACGGCGCCCTCGACCAGTTCGCCGCCCGCGCCGCCAACGCCCTGGTCGGCAACGCGCCCACGGCCCCGCTCATCGAGGCCACCGCCTTCGGTCTCACCCTCCGCCCCAGCCACGACGTCCTCATGTCCGTCACCGGCGCGCCGGCCGAACCCACCGTCGACGGCCGGGCCTACCCGGCGTGGGCGCCGCTGTCGGTGCGTGCGGGCGAAACGGTGCGGGTCGGCATCTCCGACGCCGGACTGCGCGCCTATGTCGCCGTGCACGGGTCGTTCGACGTGCCCCGGCTGATGGGAAGCTGCGCACCGGACTCGATGATCGAGTTCGGCACCCAGGTCACCTCGGGCACGGTGCTGCCCCTGTTCCGCTCCCATCCGCCGCTGGTCAACCGCCGCTTCGGCGCCACCGTGTTCGACTTCGGCATCCCCCGCGACATCGGCCGCGTGTCCTCGGTCCTGGACGTGATCGACGGGCCTGACGCCGCCGAGTTCGGGCCGGGGCTCCAGCGGCTGTACGACTCCCCGTACACGGTCACCCCGCGCATCAACCACGTCGGGATGCGGGTCGCCGGACACGTGCCCCGGCGGTCGGTCGCCGGGGAGGTGCTCTCCCGCGGGGTGCCGGTCGGGGCGATCGAGGCCCCGACCGGCGACGAACTGCTGGTCCTGATGCGCGGCCGGGGGATCACCGCCGGATACCCGGTCCTCGCGGTGCTCACCTCCCGGGCGCTGGACCACGCGGCGCAGCTCAGACCCGGGCAGACCATCCGCTTCCACCGCACGACCGCCTCCGCCGCCACCGCCGCGTATGTGGAGCGGCGCCACCTGCTGGACCGCGTCGCCCTGCGCGCGCGAACGGCCTTCGCGGCGCTCGTGTGACCCGTCGGACTGCGCCCGCCGATGCCCACTGATGCCAACCAAGTCCGCCAAGTCCACCAAGTCCACCGAAGCCCACCGGAGTCCACCGAAGGAGACAGGGAATGACTCACCCCGGAACGCTGCCGGCGCCCGCGCCGGCCGAACGCATGTCCCGCGTCAAGGAGTCACCGAGTTCCCGGGTCGCCGACCGGGTGCGGGACTTCCAGGCGGCGGGCCGCAAGGTCCTGCCGCTGACGATCGGCGAACCCGATTTCGACACCCCCGACCATGTGAAGGAGGCGGCCGTCGCGGCGATCCGCGCCGGGGAGACGAAGTACACCTCGGCCAACGGCACCCCCGCGTTGCAGCAGGCCGTCACCGCCCGGCTGCGCCGAAAGACCGGGCAGTCCTACGCGACCGGCGAGATCTGCGTGGGCGGCGGCGCGAAACAGCTCATCTTCCTGGCGTTCATGGCCACCCTGGACGAGGGCGACGAGGTGATCGTCCCGGCCCCGTACTGGGTGTCGTATCCGGACATGGTCACGGTGAACGGCGGGCAGCCCGTGGTCGTCGCCACCACGGCGGCCGACGGGTACAAGCTCACCCCGGACCGGCTCGGCGAGGCCATCACCGACCGGACGAAATGGGTCGTACTGAACACACCCAACAACCCGACGGGCGCGGTCTACAGCGAGGCCGAGTTGCGCGGGCTCACCGACGTCGTCCGGGCCCACCCGCACGTCTCGCTCCTCTGCGACGAGATCTACGACGAGATCAACTACGGCGCGCGGCCGGTCCCCAGCGCCGTGACCGTCGCACCCGACCTGCGCGAACGCATCTTCCTCGTCAACGGTGTGTCGAAGGCGTACGCCATGACGGGCTGGCGGATCGGCTACGGCGCGGGAGCGGCCCGGCTGTGCGCGGCCATCGGCACGCTCCAGTCGCAGAGTTCGTCCTGCCCGTCCTCCGTGAGCCAGGCCGCGGCGGTCGCCGCGCTCAACGGCGGCCGTGAGTTCATCGACCGCACCGTCGGCGTCTACGCCGAGCGACGGGACCTGCTCGTCTCCGGCCTCGCCGCGATCGACGGACTGCGTCCGACGGTCCCCGAGGGCGGCTTCTACGTCTGGGTCGACGCCTCCGCGCTGATGGGATCCGTGACTCCCTCGGGCACCGAACTGACGACCGACGCGGATCTCGCCGAACACTTCCTGGACACCAGCGGCGTCGTGGTCATCACCGGCGACGCCTATGGCGCCCCGGGCCATTTCCGCGCCAGCTTCGCACTGTCCTCCGAGACAATCAGCGAAGCCGTCGCCGGGCTCGCGCGTTCGGTCGAGTCGCTGCGTCGCTGATATAGCATTCCGCGCCGCGCAGGACCGGCGATCCGTCAGAAATCAACTTCTCTTATGCCGGTATCGCCAGCCGGATTTCAGCTGCCGCCGGGTATACCCATCGGCAATACCGAGGAAATAATGACGGGCCAAAGTCAGACGACGACGTCACTTTGTGAAAGGTTGTGCCCGTGAACAGCAAGGTATCCGTGGCTCGCCCGCACGCGCAGCCACCCGCGGCCACCACGAGAGCGACGAAGGTGTCCATCGTCGGGGGGCTCATCGGTGTCTTCATCGAGCTGTACGACAACGCCGTCTACGGCTTCGTGGCCGGAACCCTCGCGGTCGTGTTCTTCCCCAGCGACGCTCCGAACACCAGCGTCCTGCTGACCTTCACGGCCTTCGCCATCCCGTTCTTCTTCCGCCCCGTGGGCGCCGCCGTCGCCGGATCGTGGGGCGACCGAATAGGCCGCAAACGCGTCCTGTTGGCGCTCATCACCATGATGAGCCTGTCCACCGCACTGGTCGGCGCCCTGCCGAGCTATGCGACGGCGGGCGTCTGGGCGCCGATCGGCCTGGTGCTGCTGCGCTTCGTCCAGGGCTTCGCGATGGGCGGTGAGCCCGGCAACGGCAACTCCTTCCTCGCCGAACACGCCGGTGACGGTCGCCGCGGACGGGTGGTCAGCTACGCCAACGCCGCCACGTTCATCGCCATGCTGCTCGGCACCCTGTTCGCCGCCCTGCTCATCGCGGTGCTCAGCACCGGACAGATGGAAGCCTGGGGCTGGCGGCTGCCCTTCTTGCTCGCCCTGCCGCTCGGCATCGTGGGCCTGGTGGTCCGCCGGCTCTCCGCGGAGTCACCGGAGTTCGCCGCGGCGGAGCAGAAGGGCGAGGTGACCGGCAGCCCGCTGAAGGAGGCGTTCACCACTCCCGAGATCCGCCGCGCGATGGGACTGACCATCGTGCTGCCGCTGCTCAACAGCTCCGGCTACTTCGTCCTGTTCATCTACATGCCGTCGTTCATGAAGGACGAGATGCACTTCTCCGCCCTGGAAGGGCTGCTCGTCACCGCCATCATGCTGGCCGTCGGCACCTTCGCGGTGCTCTACGCCGGACGCCTCTCGGACCGGCTGGGCCGCAAGAAGCTGCTCAGCGGCTCGGCGTTCGGCATGGTCGTCATCGGCTTCCCCTGCTACTGGCTGCTGACCCAGGGCTCCTTCGCCGCGGCGGTGACCGGCGCTGTGCTGATGGCCGTCTGTTTCGCCGGCACCAACGGCGTGATGCAGGTGACGCTCGCGGAACTCTTCCCCACCCGGGTGCGCACCGTGGCCTACGGCGTCGGCTACAACCTCGGCACCGCGGTCTTCGGCGGCGCCGCCCCGCTGTTGATCACCGCGCTCATCGCCGCGACCGGCAGCACCTGGATCCCGGCGATCTACCTTGTCCTCACCTCCGTCGTCGCCGGGTTCACCGCGCTGCGCATCAAGGAGACGGCCTTCGAACCGCTCAAGCGCTGAACCGGACCCGGCAGACGCACCCCGTACGTACACCCTCGCGAAAGGACGGTGGTCCCATGGCGAAAGCGGCCACGCACCAGGCCCCAGCCGGACTCGACAGGCTCCGCGGACAACTGGACAAAGCGGGCTACGCCGGCCTGTTGCTGACCTCGCCCACCGGGCGCCGGTACGCGACTGCGCCCGGCTCCGCCGACGCGACCGCCGTCCTGCTCACGACCGACGGCACGGTGGCGAGCGCGATCGGCGGCCTGTCCGCCGCGACCGCCGCCGCGCTGCACGCGACCGGCGTCGCGGACGGCGTGGTCGCCACCGAGGCCGATCTGCCGCCGGACGTCCTCGGGCCGGCCGCCGGCACGGGCGTGCGGCTGCGCCCGGCCGCCGACCTGGTCTTCGCGGAACTGGCCTGCTGCGAGCCCGGCGAACTGCCCGCGTTCGCCGCCGCGGCCGACCTCGCCGCCGTCGGCTACACCGCCGTCATGGACCACCTGCGCGTCGGCATGGACGTACGGGAGCTGTCCGGCAACGTCGACCGGTCGGTCCGCCGGGCCGGCGGTCTGCTCGGCTGGTACGACCCGTACGGCGCGGACGGTGCGGCCGGCACCGACCTGGTGACGGTCCGCGGCCACGACCCCGCCACCGCCCGGCTGACGGCGGCCACCCCGCTGCGCTACGTCCTGCACCCGCTGCTGGACGGGGCAGCCGGGTACGCCGCCGCGACCGCCGTGCTCAGCAAGGCCGACGGCCCGCTGCGCACCGCGGGCGACGTGTGCGCCGCCGCGACGGCCGCGCTGCTGGCGTCCCTGCGCCCCGGCGCCCGGCTCACCGACGGGTACGCGGCGTTCGAGCGGGAGGCCGGCGAGCACGGCGCGGCCTCCCGGCTGGTCGCGTTGCGCGGCGGCGGGGCCTCGCTGCCGCTGCGGACGGACAGCACGGTGGTCGCCGAGCCCGGCATGGTGCTCGGCGTGCGGACCGAGGTCCAGGTGCCCGGCCGCGGCGCGGTCGAACTCGCGGAGACCGTCGTGCTGACCGCCGAGGGCGCCGAACCGCGGGCGGGCACCCCCCTGCGCCTCGTCGAGCTGTACTGACCCCCGACCCGCCACCGCCCTACGCCCCCCGTGAACGCACAAGGAGAACCATCATGGGCACGACCCACCCGACCGGAGCGGGCCGGATACCCACGGCCGACGCGGCCGGCGTCACCATGCCGCTGGTCGGTTTCGGCACCCACCCGATGCGCGGCGACCAGGCCACCGAGGCCGTACTGACCGCCTTCTCCGTCGGATACCGGCTCGTCGACACCGCCACCCGCTACCGCAACGAGGCCGCCGTCGGCGCCGCCCTCACCGCCACCGGCCTGCCCCGCTCCGATCTGTTCGTGACCACCAAGATGCCCCCCGACCAGGTCGGCCGGGAACGGCTGACCCTGGAACAGAGTCTGACCGCACTGGGCTGCGACCACGTCGACCTGTGGCTGATCCACTGGCCGCCGGGCGGCCACCCAGGCGTCACGAGCTGGCGCGAGTTTGTGCGGGCCCGTGACGAGGGCCTGGTCCGGGCCGTCGGCGTCAGCAACTACTCGGTCGAACTCATCGACGCACTGCACCGGGAGACCGGCGTCTACCCGGCCGTCAACCAGGTGCAGTGGGGCCCCGGTGACTACGACCCGCACTTCGCCGAGGCGATGCGCGAGCGTGGTGTGGTGCTGAGCGCGCACAGCCCGCTGCGCAGCACCGACCTCGACCACCCGGTGCTGCTCGACGTCGCCCGCCGGCACGGCCGTTCGCCGCGCGACGTCGTGCTGGCGTGGAACCTGCACCATGGCGTCGCGGTCACCGTGAAGTCCGCGCACCGTGGCCGCATGGAGCGCAATCTGGCCGCGGCCGGCCTCACCCTCTCCCCGGCGGACGTCGAGGCGATCGACGGTCTGTCGACCGTGGCGACGGCGCGCTGAGCGCTCCGCTGGAAATGCCGCGCTATGCCGTCGGTCGTGTGCGGCACCGTCGTGGCTGGTCGCGCCCGCGCGGCGGAGCCGCAAATCGATACAGCCCCGCGCCCCTTCGGGGCGCTGTCCCATCGCTTTTACCGTCCCCTTTCCCATCGGCATTTTTTATGGCGCCATACGGATAGCCGCTTCGCCTATTGAGCGGGAGGCCACGGAACTACGCTCTCACCCAAGTTCCCGACCTTTCCGAGAAGGGCCGCCGTGGTTTATCAGGCAGTGGTCACCCGAGGTTATGCGCAGCCGAACGAAAAGGACCGGACATGACGGAGCACAGCACGGGCCGCCGCACCGCGGTCATCACCGGGGCGGCGTCCGGGCGGGGCATCGGCCGCGCGCTCGCCAAGCGGCTGGCCGCCGCCGGCTGGCATCTCGGGCTGCTCGACATCGACCCGGAGGTCGAGAAGGCCGCCGCCGAGATCCGTGCCGAGCACGGTGTCGGCGCGGTCGGCGCGGTCGCGGACATCGCCGACCCCGCCGCCGTGGACACGGCCGTGACCGCCTTCGAAGCGGAACTGCCGCCGGTCACCGGGCTGGTCAACAGCGCGGGCATCAGTTCGCCGGTGTCCTTCCTCGACGTGGACCTGGCCACCTGGGAACGCGTCATGCGGATCAACGCCACCGGCACCTTCGTGGTGAGCAAGCGCATCGTGCCCGGTATGGCCGAGCGCGGGCACGGCCGCGTGGTGAGCCTCGGCTCGACGGCGATGCAGAACGGCGGTGGCACGTACAGCAAGTCCACCTATGCCGCGTCCAAGGGCGCCATCGAGGCGTTCAGCCGCGCCCTCGCGCTGGAGGTGGCCCCCCGCGGGGTGACGGTCAACGTGGTCGCGCCCGCCACCATCGACACCGACATCATGGGCGGCCGGATCACCGACGACCGCAAGCCCGCCTTCCTGTCCCAGCTCCCCGTCGGGCGGCTGGGCACCACCCGCGATGTCGCCGCGCTCATCGAATTCCTCCTCGGCGAGGACGCCGGCTACATCACCGGCGCGACCTACAACATCAACGGGGGTCTTCGCATTGGCTGAGGCCCCGGCGCCCCCGGCGTCTGACGCTCCCCCGGCGCCCGCGCACACCGAGCGGCCGTCCCTGGCCACGCCGTCCCGCATCCCGGTCCCGCACACACCGCAGGACTGGCCGATCGCCGCCGCCATGCTCCAGTTCCCGCCGCACGCGGCGGACGGCACCCCGGTGGCGAAGCTCGACCCCGACGAGTGGCGCCGTCTCCTCCAGCCCGTCGTGGACGAGGGCTTCACCCACCTGGAACTGGCGACCGCCTGGCTGCCCCTGGGCGACCTCGACGCCGCACGTCTCACGGCGCTGCGCGAGGTCCTGGCCGACGCCGGACTCGGCGTACCCGGAGTCGGCGTCGTCCGCCGCAGTGTCGTCCACCCGGAGCGCGGCGAGGACAACCTCGCCTTCTCCCACCGGACCCTGGATGCGGCCGCCGCGCTCGGCGCGGACGTCGTCTGCCTCGGACTCCACGACGCGCTGAGCGCACGGCAGCGACGGGCCCGGTGGTTCTGGACGGTACCGGGCGACGACGTCCCGCCCCGCGGCGATCCGCGGGTGCGCGCACTCGCCGTCCGCCGGTTCCGGGAACTCGCCCGCCACGCCGCCGACATAGGAGTGGAACTCTCCCTGGAGCTCTACGAGAACACCTGCCTGGGCAGCGGGGACGAGGCGGTCCGGTTCCTCGACGACATCGGCCACGAAGCGGTCGGGCTCAACCCCGACCTGGGCAATCTGCTGCGTGTCCAGGGACCGGTGGACACCTGGGAGTACCTGGTCTCGGTCACCGCGCCGCGCACCAACTACTGGCACGTCAAGAACTACGTCCGCCTGGAGGACCCGGCCACCGGCACCCTCCTCACCCATCCCACGTCCCTGGAACTCGGCGTGATCGACTACCGCGCCGCCGTCCGCTACGCGATCTCCCACGGTTTCGGCGGCACCTTCGTGGTCGAGCACTACGGCGGCGACGGCCTGAGCGTGGGCGCCACCAACGCCGCCTACCTCAGGCGCGTCCTGCCCCGCACCGACTGACCGTACGACCGCCCACCGTACGAACTGGAGAGCCGTGACACTTCCACCCCCGCCCGCCACCGCGTTCCCCGCGGCCCGCACCGCGATCGTCACCGGAGCCGCGTCACCGCGCGGCATCGGCCGGGCGACCGCCGCCCGGCTCGCCGCCGAGGGCTGGTCGGTCGCCGTGCTCGACCTGGACGAGGCCGCCTGCCGGGACGTGGCGACGCGTCTGACGGACGAGCACAGCGTGACCTGCCTCGGCATCGGCGTGGACATCCGCGACCGTGCCGCCGTGGACGCCGCCGTGCGCCGCGCCGAGACCGAACTGCCGCAGCTCGTCGGGCTCGTCAACAACGCCGGTGTCAGCTCGCCGGTGCCGTTCCTCGACGTCACGGACGCCGAATGGCACCGGGTGATCGACGTCAACCTGCACGGGACCTTCCACGTCACCCACGCCGCGGCGAGGCTCATGGCCGAACACCGCCTCGGCCGCATCGTCAACGTCTCCTCCACCTCCGCCGAACGCGGTGGCGGGGTGTACGGGCGGGCCGCCTACTCGGCCTCGAAGGCGGCGCTGCTCGGTCTCTCCCGCACCCTCGCCCGGGAACTCGGCCCGTTGGGCATCACCGCCAACTCGGTGGCCCCCGGCTCCATCGACACCGACATCATGGGCGGCCGGCTCACCGACGAACGCAAGGCCGTCCTGCTGAAGGACCTGCCCGTCGGACGCATCGGCACCGTGGACGACGTGGCCGCGGTCATCGCCTTCCTGCTGGGCGAAGACGCCGGCTACCTCACGGGCGTCACCTACGACGTCAACGGCGGATCGCACATCGCATGACGCACCCGCACACGACACACCCGCACCCGCCCTCACACCAGAAGGACGACAGCACCGTGGACGTTCCGTTCTCCGCCGACCTGACCGGCAGGACGGCCGTGGTCACCGGGGCGAGCACCGGCATCGGCCATGCCATCGCCGATCTCTACCTGCGCAACGGCGCGACCGTGATCGGCGTCCACCGACGCGAGCAGGCCGCACACACCGGTGCGTATGTGCCGGTGTGCACCGATCTGGGCGACCCGGAGCAGGTGCGTGCCACCGCCGCCGGAATTCTGCGGGAGCACCGGGTCGACATCCTGGTCAACAACGCGGGCCTCAACCTCCGGCACCGGTTCGAGGAGTTCCCGGTCGAGGACTGGGACCGGGTGCAGCAGCTCAACGTGCGCACCGTCGTCGAACTGACCCAGCTCTTCGGCCGGCCGATGCTCGAACGGGGCTCGGGCGCGATCGTCAACCTGGCCTCGATGCTCTCCTTCACCGGTGGCTTCACCGCCTCCGCGTACGCCGCGTCCAAGGGCGCCGTCGGGCAGTTCACCAAGTCGGTGGCGAACGAGTGGGCGTCCAGGGGCGTCCGCGTCAACGCCATCGCGCCGGGCTTCATCGACACCGAGATGAATGTCGCGCTGACCGCCGACGAGACCCGCAACCGCCAGATCCTCGAACGCATCCCGGCGGGGCGGTGGGGCACCTCGCAGGACATCGCGGGCGCCGCCCTGTTCCTGGTGTCCGACGCCGCCCGCTTCATCCACGGAACCGTGCTGCCCGTCGACGGCGGCTACCTCGCCCGCTGACCGGAAGGAACCCGCTGCCATGAAAGCCGTCGTCGTCCACGGACCGGGAGACCTGCGCGTGGACACGCTGCCCGAACCGAAGGCGGCACCGGACCGGGTCCTGGTCCGCATCGTCTACGGAGGCATCTGCGGCTCCGACCTGCACTACGCCGCGGACGGCCGCAACGGCCCCTACACCGTCACCGAACCGCTGACCCTCGGCCACGAGGTCGTCGGCGTCGTCGCCGCGGTGGGCCAGGACGCAACGGCCGCGCCGGCCGTCGGAACCCGTGTCGCCCTGCACCCCGCGACCCCCTGCGCACCGCCCGGCACCACCACCCCCACCGGCCTGCATCTGCACCCGGACGGCACGTACTTCGGCAGCGCGTCCACGAAGCCGCACACCCAGGGCGGCTTCGTGGAACTGCTGGAGGTGCGTCCCTCCCAGCTCCGTCCGCTGCCCGCCGCGCTGCCCCTGCGCAGGGCCGTGCTCGCCGAACCGCTGGCCGTCGTCCTGCACGGCACCGCCCGCCTGGGCGAGCGGGTGCGGGGGGCGAAGACGCTGGTCAGCGGCGCGGGGCCGATCGGGTCACTGGCCGTCGCGGCGCTCCGGCACGCGGGCGCCGCCGAGATCACCGCCGTCGACCTTCAGGATTTCCCGCTGCGCACCGCGGCCGCCGTCGGCGCCACCGCCACCCTGAACCTGTCCGCGGGCGGCACGGTCGACCGGTCGGCGTTCGACGTGACGGTCGAAGCGGCGGGCGCCGTCGCCTCACTCGCCACCGCGCTGGACGCGGTACGTCCCGGCGGCGCCGTGCTCCAGCTCGGCATGCTGCCGCGCGAACCGGTGCCGGTCGCCATGTCGACGCTGATCGCCAAGGAGCTGACGCTGTACGGCTCCCAGCGCTTCGACACCGAACTGGACGCCGCGATCGCGCTGCTGGCCGCGGACCCCGCGCTGGACGCCGTACTCAGTCACGAGTTCGCCGTCGATCAAGCCACTCAGGCGTTCCGCTGCGCCGCCGACTCCTCCCGGTCCGCCAAGACAGTACTCCGGGTCTGTGCCGACCCGGACGCCTGAGCCCGCACGAGACCACCGAACGACAACGCGAGGGAATGCTCCCATGATTCATGTACGCACCCGGATCGACCGTCCGTCCGCCGACGTGGTGGCCGCGCTCGGCCGCTTCTCCGCCGCGACCATCCACGAGGCGCAGGGCCGCAAGGGCGCGCTGGCGCACCGGCTCAAGCCCGTGGACCCGGCCATGTCCTTCTGCGGGCCGGCGTTCACGGTCCAGGCGCAGGCGGGCGACAACATCATGGTCCAGGTCGCCATCTCCTACGCCCGGCCCGGTGACGTCGTGATCGTCGCGGGGTCGGAGTTCGAACAGGCGGGTTCCTTCGGGGACGTGCTGGCCACCGCCTGCCAGAGCAAGGGACTTGCCGCCTTCGTCACCGACTCCGGCGTGCGCGACAGCGCGGACCTGCGCAGGCTCGGCTTCCCCGTCTTCTCCGGTTCCATCTGTATCGAGGGGACGGTCAAGGAGACCCTCGGCCAGGTGAACCGCCCGATCTCCGTCGGCGGACAGATCGTCCGGCCCGGCGACATCCTGCGCGGCGACGCCGACGGTGTCGTCGTGATCGACCCGCAGGAAGCCGAGGAGGTCGTCCGGCTCTGCCAGGAACGCGAGGACCACGAGGCGGAGATCAGGGAACAGCACCGGCGCGGCGACCGGACGCTGATCGAGGTGCACGGACTCACCGAGAAGCTGAAGGCCAAGGGCCTGGTCGTCGAGGAGTGAGTGAGCCCGTGAACAGGCCCGGTGTCGCCGTGCTCGGCCTCGGCCCGATGGGCGCCCCGGTGGCCCGGCACATCGCCCGCGCGGGCTTCCCACTCCAGGTGTGGAACCGGACCCGCGCCAAGGCGGACGAGTTCGGGCACCGGGCCGTCGCCGAACCCGGAGAACTGCGCGCGCGCATCGTGCTGTCGGTCCTGCCGGACATCGACCGGCTCGGGGAGGTCGCACCCGAGCCGGTGGTACGCCGCTGGGCCGCACAGGGCACCACGCACGTGGCCGTGCTGAGCACCACGTCCCCCGGCAAGGTGCGCGATCTCGCCGGCCGGCTCGGCAGGCACGGCCTGGCCGTGCTCGACGCGCCGATGAGCGGCGGTGACGCCGGCGCCCGCGCCGGCACGCTGAGCCTGATGGTGGGCGCCGACCCGGAGGCGTACCGGACCGTGGAACCGGTGCTGAGATCCTTCGCCGGCACGGTCGAGCACATGGGCCCGCCCGGCGCGGGCAGCGCCGCCAAACTGTGCAACCAGGTGATCGTCGCCGGCACCCTGGTGGCCGTGGCCGAAGCCCTCGACCTGGGCCGCCGGGCAGGTCTGTCGGGCGCGCAGCTGGTCCGCGTGCTCCGCGGCGGCCTCGCCGCGGGCGCCGTCCTCGACGCCAAGGCGGCGAAGATCCTGGACCGCGACTACCGCCTCGGCGGCAGCGGCACCAACCAGGTCAAGGACCTCCGGTACGCGACCGCGCTCGCCGACACCCTCGGCGCCGGCCTGCCGCAGACCCGGCACACCCGCGCCCTCTTCGAGGAGGTGGTGCGCCGGGGCCTCGGGGACCTGGACCACTCGGCGGTGTACGAGGTCGTCTCGGCGCACGAAGAGGCCGGCGAGGAGTGATCCGCGCCCGGCTGTTCCACTGCCGGGCCCCCTCGGGATACGTTCACCCGCAACGATCAGGGAGGAGTGCGATGGACACCCGCAGGCTCGGTTACTTCGTCAGGGTCGTCGACGTCGGCAACATCACCCGGGCCGCGGACTCGCTGCACATCACTCAGTCGGCGCTAAGCCAGCACATCTCCGCGCTGGAGAGCGACTTCAAGTCCCGTCTGCTGGAGCGCACCGGCCGCGGTGTCCAGGTCACGGCGTCCGGCCGCTCCCTGTACCGCTACGCGCAGGGCATCCTGCGCCTTGAGACGGCCGCGCGGATCGATCTGCGCGCCGGCAACGACACCCCGGCGGGGCTGGTGACCGTCGGCCTGGCCTCGTACAGCATGGCGCCGGGTCTGGCCGTACCGCTGCTGCGGGCGGTGCGGGAGCGGTACCCGAACATCCATCTGCAGCTGATCCAGAACCTGACGGTGGTGATGAGCCAGGCGGTGCTGCTGGGCCAGGTGGACATGGCGCTCATATACGACCCCGGCTATGTGAAGGGTGTCGTGTTCGACCATGTCCTGGAGGAGGAGTTCCACCTGGTCACCAGCGCCCGTATGCCGCGCCTGACCAGCCGCGGGGACACGGTCACCCTGAAGGAGGCGAGCCGTCTCGACTTCATCATGCCGAACGAGCTGCACACCGTCCGGCGCATCACCGACGCCGCCTTCCACGCCGCGAGACTGCACTGCTCCGTCGTCGCCGAGGTCGAGCCGGACACGGTGCTGCGGGACGCGGTGGTCAACGGACTCGGCGTCACGGTGCTGCCGCTCACGGCCGCCCGAGCGCACTTCGCCCCCGAGGAGGTGCGCATCTACCGCTTCGCCGACGCCCGGTTGTGCACCGCGATGTCCCTGTGCACTCCCGAGGTGCAGCCGCTCTCGCACGCCGCCGCCCTCGTGGCCGACCTGCTGCGCACGCTGCTGCTCGACCCGTCGGTCTCGGACCGCAGATCGGCGTGAGCGTACGGCGTCAGCCCGCGCGCCGCTCGAATGCGAGGCCACCGGGCACCTGGAAGGTCGGCAGAATTTCGATGTGCCCGATATTGACGTGCCGGGGCGATCCGAGGGCGAACTCGATGGCGTCGGCGATGTCCCCGGGCTTCAGCGATTCGTAGCCGTCGTAGTACCGCCGCTGCGCCTCCTCCATATCCCCGAGCAGTCGGCCGAAAATCTCCGTCTCGACGCGGCCCGGGCATATTTCGGTCACGCGCACCCGCCGGCCGAAACCGTCCACGCGAAGCTGCCGGGAGATCGTGTGCACCGCCGCTTTGGTGGCGTGGTAAATGGTGTTGCCGCCGAAGTTGTACACGCCGGCGATGGAGCTGATGTTGACGATGTGGCCGAGGTCGCGCTGCACCATGCCGGGCATGAGCAGACGCAGCAGGTGCAGGACCGCACGGACGTTCACGGCCACCTGTTCGTCCACGGCCCACTCGTCGGCCGTGAGGATGTTGCCGGGGCGTGACACCCCGGCGTTGTTGACGAGTACGTCGATCTCCAGGCCGCCCACCGCTTCGGTCAGCGAGTCGGTGTCGGTGATGTCGACGGCGTGCGCGACACAGCCGGTCCTGGCGGCCAGGTCCGCCAGGCGGTCGGCGTCGCGGGCGACCGCGTGCACCTCAAGGCCGTGCCGGGCGAGACGTTCCACGACGACGGCCCCGATGCCCGTGGAGGCGCCGGTCACCAGGGCGGTCCGGTAGTCGGAAAAAGGCATGACGCTGATCCCCTCACTTTCGGAATACCGCGAGGAACATAAGCGTGCGGGTGCGGCCGCGGCAATATGCGGCAGCCCGTAATGCGCGACCCACCGGAATTCCAGATGGCGCCAGAAGAAGTTTTTATTTGCCCTCGGCCGCGTTCCTTGGCTAGCGTGCTCGGAAAATCGTGCAGCGTAACTGGGAGTCGAATATGAGTATGCGTGTTCTCGTCACCCGGGACGGGCTTCCGGGCCGTGGTGTGGAACGGCTCGGCGCCGTGGCGGAGCCGGTGTTCCACACGGGCGACGGCAAGCCGGAACCGGCGGAACTCGCCGCCCTCGCCGCGGGGGCCGACGCGGTTCTGGCCCTGGGCAACGACCTGGTGGACGCCGCCCTGCTGGACGCCGCCGGTCCGTCCCTGCGGGTGGTGGCGCTGGCCAGCATGGGGTACGACAACGTCGTCGCCGCCGCGGCGGCCGAACGGGGTGTGGTGGTGACCCACACGCCGGGGGTGCTGGCCGAGACCACCGCCGACCTGGCCTTCGCCCTGATCCTCGCCGCCCGGCGCCGGCTGGGTGCCGCGAGCGCCGACCTGGCCCGGGGCGGCTGGGACGTGTTCCGGATGCACGACTACCTCGGCCTCGACGTGCACGGCGCCACCCTCGGTCTGATCGGCTACGGGCAGATCGGCCGCGCGGTCGCCCGGCGGGCACAGGGCTTCGGCATGCGCGTCGTCCACCACGACCCGTACGCCAGGGTCGACGACGCCCTGTCCGCCGCGACGGACCTGCGCTCCCTGCTGGCGCAGTCCGACATCGTGTCGCTGCACGTCCCCCTCACGGACGCGACCCGCCATCTGATCTCCGTGCGGGAACTCGCCCTCATGAAGCCGACCGCCACCCTGATCAGCACCGCCCGGGGCGGGGTCGTCGACGAGGACGCCCTGCTGCACGCCGTACGGGAGGGGCGGCTGCACTCCGCGGGGCTCGACGTCCACGAACGCGAACCCATGGGCACGGAAGTCTCCCCGCTGGCCGCGGAGGAGAACGTCGTCATGCTTCCCCACATCGGTTCGGCCACCCACGCCACCCGCGCCGCGATGGTCGACCTGGCGGTGGACAACATCCTCGACGTCCTCGCGGACCGCCCGGCCCGCACGCCCCTGCCGGGCACCTCCGCCGTCCCTGGCCGCCCCGCCCGCACCACCGGAGCGCCCGCATGAGCCACCCCGTGTTCGACGTCGCCGGCCGGATCGCCCTGGTCACCGGGTCGAGCCGGGGCATCGGCAAGGCGCTCGCCCGCGGTCTGCTGGAGGCGGGCTGCACGGTCGTACTGAACGGCCGTGACACCGGCACGCTGGAGGCGGCCCGGGACGAACTCGCCGCGGACTTCCCGGAGCGGGTCCACACGGCCGCCTTCGACGTGACGGACTCCGCCGCCGTCGAGGCACATGTGACCGCCGTCGAGCAACGGGTGGGCCCGATCGACGTGCTGGTCAACAACACCGGCACCCAACAGCGCGCCCCGTTCACCGAGTTCACCGACGAGCAGTGGCACCGGCTGCTGGACACCAACCTCACCGGGTCCTTCCTCGTGGGCCGGTCGGTCGCGCGACGGATGACTCCACGGCGGCGCGGCAAGATCGTCAACATCTGCTCGCTGCAGAGCGAGGCGGCCCGCCCCGGCATCGCGCCGTACTCCGCGACCAAGGGCGGTCTGAAGATGCTCACCAAGGGCATGTGCGCCGACCTCGGACCGCACGGCATCCAGGTGAACGGCATCGGCCCGGGGTACTTCGCCACCGACCTCAACGCCGCCCTGGTGGCGGACGAGGAGTTCAGCGCCTGGGTGCGCAGGCGTACACCGGCCGGCCGCTGGGGAGAGGTCCAGGACCTCGTCGGCGCCCTGGTCTTCCTTTCCTCACCCGCTTCGGACTTCGTCAGCGGGCAGGTGCTGTACGTGGACGGCGGGATGCTCTCGGTGCTCTGACACCCGCGGGGCCGGTGGGGCCGGCACCGATGGGTTCCCCGGTCACGCGCCGGCCGGGTGGACGGTCAGCAGGTCGTCCAGTTCGATGCGGGTGAGGAATGTGCGGCGGATCCGGTCGGCGACGTCCGACACCTCTTCGGAACCGTCGTCGGCCGGGTCGATGTGCACCCGGTAGGGGCGCTCGCCCGCGGGCAGCGCCACGATGCGCGCGATCTCGTCGGATACCAGGGACGCCTCAGCGCCCGTGGGTGCCAGGGCCGCGAGCTTCTGCGACACCTGCTCCATCAGGCCCGCGTACTTGGTCGCGTACTCTCCCTCGACAGCGGTGTCGGCCGGGTGGCCGGAGTGCGCGAAGTGGTTGGTGCCGCTGGTGAAGGAGCCGGGGACGACGATCGACGTCTCCACGCCCCAGCGGGCCAGTTCCCCGGCGTAGCTGACGGCGAGGGAGTCCATCGCGGCCTTGGCCGCGAAGTACGGGCCGAGGTAGGGCGGGGTACCGCCCTTGACGCTGGAGCTGGACACCCAGACGACCAGCCCCCGGCCGGCCTTGCGCAGATGAGGCAGGGCCGCGCGGTTGACGCGCTGGGTGGACAGGACGTTGATGTCGAAGAGCTGGTCGAGCTGCTGCGGGGTGAACGCCTCGGCAGGACCGGTGACCATGTGACCGGCGTTGTGGACGAGGACATCGATCCGGCCGTGCTCCTCGATCAGTTGCTTGACCGCGGCGTCGACGGAGTCCTGGAAATTGACGTCCAGTTCGACGGCCCGCAGGTCGACGCCATACTCCTTGGCGTAGTCGAGGGCGGTCCGCACCTGCGGCGCGTTGCGGCCGGCGGTCTCGCGCAGGCCGGCGTAGACGGTGTTGCCGGTGCGGGCCAGGGCGCGGGCGGTGAGGGCGCCGAAACCGCTGGAAGCGCCGGTGATGAGGACGATGTTGCTCATGGAGGTCTCCGTAAGGTGTCGGGCGGCCGGTGCGCCGGATCAGGCGATGCCGCCGTTGGCGAAGAGGATCTGACCGTTGATCCAGCGCGCCGGCCCGGCGAGGAAGGCCACGGCCTCGGCGATGTCCTCCGGGGTGCCGATCCGCTCCAGCGGGGCCGCCTCGGCGAGGTTGTCGAGGGCCGCCTGGTCCTTGCCCTCCAGGAACAGGGGGGTCGCGGTGGGCCCGGGGGCGACGGCGTTGACGGTGATGTCCTTGCCGCGCATTTCGCGGGCCAGGACCAGGGTCATCGCCTCGACCGCGCCCTTGCTGGCCGCGTAGGCGCCGTAGGCGGGGAACTGGAGGCGGGTGACCGAGGTCGAGAAGTTGATGATCGCTCCGCCGCGGCGGATCCGCCGGGCCGCCTGCTGGGAGACGACGAAGGTGCCGCAGATGTTGGTGCGGTGCATGCGGTCGAGGTCGTCGAGGTTCAGCGTGGCGATCGGCGACAGCAGCATGATGCCCGCCGTGTTGACGAGCACGTCGATCCCGCCGAACTCCGCCTCGGTGGCGTCGAAGGCCGCGGCCATGGCCTCCTCGTCGGCCACGTCACCGCCCACGGCGATGGCCTTGCCGCCCGCCGCCCTGACGGCCTCGACCGCCTCGTCGGCCTTGGCCTTGTTGCCCGCGTAGTGCACGGCGACGGCGAACCCGTCACGGACGAGCCGATCCGTGACGGCCCGGCCGATGCCTCCGGTGGCGCCCGTGATCAGTGCTACGCGAGTGGTGGTGTCCGTCATGATGACCAGTCCCTGGATGAGATGCGGTGTGTTGGATCAGCGGTGATGCCCGAGACCGCGGCGAGATCGCCGATCCCCTCTTGATGTGAGCAACGATAACACAGCTCGGATCGCCGACAACACGAACTCGTGAGCGTCGATAACAAGAGGGAGGGTGGCCCTGGTTGGCGAAGGCCAGCCGGAGGATCTGGGCGGCGATGCCGCGGATGCGTCGGGTGCCGGGGTCAGGGCCGGCGGCCGCAGCTTGGGCACCCCGGCCTCTCCACCGTCCGAGCGCGAGGTGCAGCGGTTTCGGCCTGTTCAGTGCAACGCTGGTCAGCGGCGGGGTAGCACGCCCAGGAGGGTTGCGGTCAGGGCCTGCTTCAAGTAGTCCTTCAGATCCAAGTGGAAGCGGGCCAGGTCGGGCTCGGCCTCGTAGGCCGCCTGCAGGCTGGGTGGGGGCGTGCTGTACGCCGACAGCGCGCCGGCCATGACCAGGGTCTGCAGGCTGAACAGCGTTGCGTTCTCACCCAGCTCCGGCAGGTACGTCCGGATCAGGGCGGTCATGGTTGCCAGGCGGTCCAGGGAGGCGCGCTTGTAGCGTGCTACGACCTCGACGGAGACGTTGTGTTCCAGGACGCTGCCCTGTGCGCCGAACAGCTCGCACAGCACCCTTCGGCCGGACAGCGAGCGACTGAGGATCTCGGCCGCCGCCGCCGCCCGCTCGGGCATGGGGAGATCTTCGTCGATGCCGGCGGCCAACTCCCCCGCCAGTTCCGTCAGCCACTCCCGCAGGAAGCGGTCAAGCAGCTCCAGCAGCACCGCCTCGCGAGACTCGAAGTAGCGCAGCACGTTCGGCTTCGCCAGGCCTACCCGGCGGCTGAGCTCGTTCAGGGTGACCGCGGCCACAGGCATCTCGTCGAGCATCGCCGACGCCATGTCGAGGATCGCCCGTCGGCGGATCTCCCGCTGCTCTTCAGTTCGCGCCCGCTGGAAAGTCACGATCGCCAGTCTAGATTAGGTACCGTCGGTACGTTGACAACGTACCGAAGGTACTTTAACGTCGAGGACACAAGATACCTTCGGTACGTTAACTGGCTGGGAGCCTGACATGGGCGAGAAGTGGACGACAGCGAACATTCCGGACCAGAGCGGGCGGGTGGCCGTGGTGACCGGGGCCAACACCGGACTGGGGTACGAGACCGCCAAGGCGCTCGCCGAGCACGGGGCGTCCGTGGTGCTCGCCGTGCGCAACGTCGAGAAGGGCGTGCGGGCCGCGGCCCGCATGACCGGCGACGTGACCGTGCAGGCGCTGGACCTGACCTCGCTCGACTCCGTGCGGACCGCGGCGGCGGCGCTGCGGTCCCGGCTCGACCGGATCGACCTTCTGATCAACAACGCCGGCGTGATGTACACCCCGAAGCAGACCACCGCCGACGGCTTCGAGATGCAGTTCGGCACCAACCACCTCGGCCACTTCGCGCTCACCGGGCTGCTGCTTGACCTGATGCTGCCGGTGCCCGGCTCGCGCGTGGTGACGGTCAGCAGCACCGGCCACCGCATCCGGGCCGCGATCCACTTCGACGACCTGCAGTGGGAGCGGTCGTACAGCCGGGCCGCCGCCTACGGTCAGTCCAAGCTGGCCAACCTGATGTTCACGTACGAGCTGCAGCGCCGGCTCGCCGCGCACGGCACCACCGTCGCGGTCGCCGCCCATCCCGGCATGTCCGACACCGACCTCACCCGCAACACCCCCGCCGCGCTCCGCCTGCCCGTCACCTGGCTCGCGCCGCTGATCACCCAGACGCCGGCCATGGGCGCCCTGCCCACCCTGCGCGCCGCCACCGACCCCGGCGTGCTCGGCGGCCAGTACTACGGTCCCGGCGGGCGCAACGAGGTCAAGGGCCACCCCCGGCCGGTCACCTCCAGCCCAAAGTCGTACGAGGTAGCCGTCCAGCAGCGGCTGTGGACCGTCTCCGAAGACCTCACCGGCGTGAAGTTCCCCGTCGTTCAGTCCCAGTAGAACTCGTTTCGCTCCGGATCGGCCATCACGATGTAGCCCGCGCGGGTAGGAGGCGCCGGCTCGTCCGGCGCTCCGCCGCCCGACGGTCGGCGCGATCGAGAAGAGGCCCCTCCGCCCGCTGACCGGTACTCAGCAACCCGCACAGGCTCGCGGGCGTGAAGGCGCTGCTGATGATCACCAGGCTGGCAGAATATTTCGTACCTCGATATATGCTCGACGCATGACACGACAGCACCCGTCGTTGACGGAACCGCAGTACTTCATCCTCGCCTCACTCATGGATGGACCGTTGCACGGTTACGGCATCATCAAGGCCGCCGAGCGGGCCACCGACGGGCGGCTGCGGATCGCTGTCGGCACTCTCTACGGCGCGCTGGAGCGGTTGGAGCGGGCCGGGCTGGTGGCCGCCGACCATGAGGAGATCGTGGACGGTCGGGCGCGGCGCTACTACCGGCTCACCGAGGACGGCACCGCGGTGCTCAGCCGGGAGGCGCTGCGGATGCAGCAGGCGGCGGCCGTCGTCATCGGACGCTCGCGGGATGCCGGAGCGGCCCCGGCATGAACCGTTTGCTGCTTGCGGCCTATCCCAAGTCCTACCGTTCCCGGCAGGGAGAGGAGTTGCTGGCCTGCCTGGCCGAGGCGTATCCCGGCCGTCCCTGGCCCCCGCCGCGGGAAGTTGCCGCCTTGGTGCGCGCCGGGGCGCAGGCCCGCGCCCGTGCCGTCGTCGACGACGCGGCCCGGCCGTGGTGGCTGGACGGCATCCATCTGGCCGCCCTGGCCCTCGCCGCGCTGGCGCTGGTGCCGTACCTGCAGGACGTGTGGCACTGGGCACTGCACATCGACCCCGGACAGCACGCCATCGCTTTCCACTTCTCCGGCTGGTATCCGTGGGCCGGAGGTCCCACGCGGATACGGCTGCTGCCCTACGGGCTGCTCCCGCTGGGTTGCCTGATCGCTCTGCTGCGTGGCAGGGCGTGGCTCGCGCTGCCGGCCGCGGCAGCCATGATCTGGGCCGGCGCCACGACCCACGGCCGCACCCTCTTCGGCAGCGAGGGCAAGGCGGGCTTGAGCTACTACGGGTTGGGCGCCCCGCTGACGGCCCGTGACCTGGTGCTCTCGGGGACACTGTGCGCCGCGTGCGCCGTGCTGGCGCTCTGCCGTCCCAGCCGCCTGCGACGCCACTCCTACCGCTGGCTGGCCCCTGTCGTGCTCGCCATGTTCATGGCCGGGGGCCTGCACATCATCTCCGTCAGTCCGGCTTTCCAGCGCGGCCTGTTCGTCCTCGAAGTCACCGCGCTGCTCGGCGCGTGGGTTGCGACGGCCGCCACCGGCGACCACCGGTGGCTGATCCCCGTCGCGGCGGTCGCGATCGTCCGCACGCAGGCGATCGTCGTCCAGCCGGACGCGTTCATGCAGTCCCTTCCGGACCTGGTCGTTCTCCTCCTGCTGATCGCGCCCCTCCCCGCCCTGGCGATCACCGCCCAGCGCCGACAGGGGCAGGCACTCCCCGAATAGGAGCGGACCCCCGGTGGGTCGGCCGAGCCCGGCGGCCCACGTCGTGCCACAAAACGTGCGTGACCTAACTCCCCTCAACGGAAGAACAGAGCGATGACTCAGCACGATTCTCCGGCCCTGCCCGCGCACCGTCCGGGGGCCTCAAGGCAGGGCCCCGCCCGCCCCAGCCCGTCGCGTACGACACGGCCGTGGATGCCGGCTCTGCTCTACACCCTGGGGTTCCTGACGCTCTACCTGCTCGCCATCTGCACCCCGTGGGGGCAACGAGCTGAGAACGCCCTGTTCGGTCTCGGTAAAGGGAACCCCGAAGCTGCATGGATCTACCCCCTGTCAGGATCGGCCTACGGCTCGACGCCCCTGCCGCCGCTGGAATTGAGCGCCAAGCCCACCCTGATGGTGGGCCTGGCCGTCATCGTGGTCCTCACCCTGGTGCGGCGGTGCTGGTGGCAGGGGTGCGCGGCGCTCGGCGTCGTCATTCTCACGACCGGAGGCAAGGAGGTGCTCAAATCGACCCTGCCCCGCCCCGATCTGGTGGGCGCGCCCGAGAATCTCCTTGATCAGGGTTTCCCCAGCGGGCACACCGCCATCCCCGCCGCGCTGACTCTCGCCGCCGTCCTCGTGGTTTCCCCCCGCATCCGCCCCTACATCGCCACGGCCGGTGTGCTGTGGCTCGCCTGCATCGCCGCCGCCAGCGCGACCATGGGCGGCCACCGGCCCAGCGAAGTGCTGGGGGCCACACTGTTGGCCTGTGCGTGTTACGGCCTCGCAACCTGGCTGCTGCCGCCGGCCGCCGCGCCAGGCGCCACGCGGAGCACCCGTGCGCTGCCCGTCATCACCTTGACGGTGGCATTGGCCATCGCCCTCGTTTCCGGCGCACGAAACGACACCCTCACAAGGTCACTGGTCTCCGCGGCGACGGCCTTCATATGTGCGGCCCTGGTCTGGTACGCCGCAGTCGGGCGGCCCGCACACACCGCACGCCGCACACGCCCCGCACTGGGTTGACCACGCGGCCGGCTCCGGGCGGGAACCGGCGCATCCTGGCAAAGCGGCGATCCGATGCCACCGCCCAGTCGTAGAAGCCGTCGACGCCCGAGCGAGGATGCACTCCCGCCCGGCGTGTCCGCCCATAGTCCGGTCAACAAGTCTGCGACGCCCCCCAGCACACACAGTGACTGCAACGACGCTTGGGCAGCAGTACTCGCGACAGTTGAATACGCGAGTCCACCGGTATCAACCGCTCCGTCGAGCCCCCGCAAGGACCCTGGCCTGGCGCAGCGCCGTCACGACCGCATGGACAGCCTGGAGGCCAGCAGCTCCAGCGCTTCCTCCCAGCGGTAGCGGTCGGCCCCGCCGCCGGCCTTCGGCCGGTGAGGCTCGTACGAGCCGATCAGGACGCCCATCTCGCGAAGCCGCTCCAGGCTCTGACGGTAGGCGGGGTGGGCCGCCTGGGCGGAGTTCAGGTACGGCAGCACGGCAACCGGGACGCCCATGGCGGGTGCTTCGCACAGGATGCCCAGGGCGAGATTGTCGGAGATCCCGGCGGCCCACTTGTTGACGGTGTTGAAGCTGGCCGGGGCGACCGCGATCGCATCCGCAGGCCGAGTCGGGCGCGGTTCACCCGGCGACCGCCAGGCCGAGCGGATGGGGCGGCCGGTCTGGGCCTCGACCGCCTCCGCGTCCAGGAAGCCGAGCCCCTGTGGGGTGGCGATGACGCCGACGTCCCAGTGCCGCTCCTGTGCTGCGGTGATCAGCCGGCCGACGTCGGCGGCGACCCCGGCCGCGCAGACCACGATCTGGAGGAACGGCTTGTCGTGCTGATCACTCACGCGGGCACTCCCAGTCGGCGGCTGAAGTGGTGCAGCTCGGGCAGTGCCCGGCGGCGGTCGCGGGCTGCCATGTCGGCGACCAGTTCGCGTACGGCCGGGCGGCGGACGTCCTGTGCCGCGCAGCTCTCGGCGATGCGCAGGGCCTGGTAGCCGTCGGCAAGCCTGCCCTGCTGACTGTAGGCGCGGGCGCCCTCCACCCAGAGCGCGGCCCGGCGCTCGGGAACGGGAATGTGCCGCCGCATGAGCGGCCGTGCGGTCCGCAGGGCAATGCCGGGGTCGCCGAAGGAGACAGCCGCGCTGACCTCGTGGAGGGCGACGTTGGTGGGGCTGAAGTTCGCCCATGCATCCGGCCGGTCGAAGGCGACGTAACGGGCCACGTCCTTGGCCTCGGTGAGGAAGCCCCGGGTGGTGTCGCGGTCGCCGTTCCTGCTGGCGGCGGTCGTGGAGGGTCACGTGGTAGCCGTCGGAGTCCGCGAACGTGAAAATGCGGCCGAACGGCCCGTCGACGGGCGCTGAGACGATCGTCGTGCCGGCGGCGCCGCGGTTCGCCGCGTCGGGCAAGACATGCTGGCCGATCTGGATGCCAACGAACAAGATCAGAAGCGGCGCCTGCTCACCACGTGCATTGCCTCACTGACCGAACCGCCCGCATCGGCGACGTAACGGCTCCGGAATTCACGACTACAAGGCCGGCATCAAGCCGACCCTCGACCAGGACCTCGCCGCGAACCTCGCCGAGGTCATCGTGTTCGTGGGGCTGTGCGGGTTTCTCGCGGGCCCCTGGCCCCGCCCCTGCTTTCGTGATGGACGTCACACAGATCTCCGGTCTGTGCGCGTCATGAGCCGTGCGGTGGCGTCTCGTTAGGCCGAGACCGGTCAACACGGCCGGGCGACACGGTGAAGAGGAAGCCACGGTTGAAGGATGTGCGCGCGGGGCGTTCCGCGGATGCGGAGCTGTCGGTCAATCAATTCCCCCACGCCCTTGGGAGTTTGGGGATCACGCCGGTCAAGGTGCCCGGTCCGACCAGGGAGTCGTCAGCCCGGCACGGGAGAGCCGTGGGGTTCACCGTCGACGTGGCGCCGGCGCCGGATCACGATCCTGTCCCGCCTCCCGAGCCGCAGCCGCCCGCTCGTGGGGCACGGCGGCGGGCGCCGCGGCTCACCACGCAGGTGCGGGAGTTCCGTCCCCGTCCGGTCCTGCCCGGCTGGATCGCCCTGGTGTGCGTGCTGCTGTGCGGTACGGCCATCGCGGTGATCGCGGGGCGGGTCCGGCCCGCGAGGCGCTAACCGGACGTACCCGAGCCGTCACCTGCCCTCCTGACCTGTCTCGCCCTCGGCGTGCTGCTCGGCGTGAGCGGCCTGTTGGCCAACCAGGAAGGCGGTGCCGTCGTACTCTCCCGGTGGGGGCGGTACCGGGGCACGGTGCGCCGGTCGGGACTGATGTGGGTCAACCCGTTGCTCAGGCGGCACCGCGTGGATGTGCGGCTGCGTCACTTCCGGGGCGACTCCCTCGCGGCGGTGGACCGCGTCGGCCGTCCCGTCGTCGTCGGCCTGCTGGTCGTCTGGCGGGTGCAGGACACCGCCCGTGCGACGTTCGCGGTCCATGACCACGAGGAGTTCCTGCGCGAACAGGTCGCGGCCGCCGTGTCCGAAGTCGCCGCGACGCTGCCCTGCGACCGGTTCGGGGCACCCGGGCCGACGCTGAGGGACGGGGCCTGGTTCGGCGAGGAGCTGACCCGCGTCCTGGCCCCCGAGGTGGCACCGCTGGGCCTTGAGGTCTACTCCGTCCAGCAGCTCTGTCTCCGCTACGACACGGAGATCGCCGAGAGCATCCACCGGCTGCAAAGCGCCGAGTTGAACGCCGAACTGCGCACCACCGTCATCAGCGACGCCGTCGATGTCGCCCGTACGGCCCTGGAACGGATCAGGGCCGACGAAGGCGCCGACGAACACACCGACGAACACCCGTCCGCGGGCCAGGACTCCATGTTCCTGCGCCTGCTCGTGCTTTCGCTGCTCACCCCGAGCGCAAACCTCAAGGAATGGGGAATCCAGTGGCCGCACCAACAGAGTTCACCGCAACAGGCCCCGCGAACGGATGCGCGGACCGCGACCGCCGCGCCGGGCGGCTCCCGGACGGCGACATGACCGCCGGGTCGGAGCTGCCACCCCACGGGCGCCGGACCGTCCGCGGAATACAGGCGGCCGGGGCGGTGCTCGCCCTCGCCACGGGCGTCGTGGGCCTGAGCGCGATCGCCGCTCCCCCGGCCCAGGCCCTGCCTGCGCCCAGCCACGAGGGGTGGGACGGCAGCAGGTACTGGTTCAAGTCCGACGGACAGTGGCGCTGGACCAGTCACCACAGCGTCTACCTCCAGCGCACCCACACCTCCGGTTCCTCGTCCCCGTCCCCGTCCCCGTCCCCGTCCCCGGCATCGAAACCGGCATCGAAACCGGCGACGAAACCGGCGACGACCGGGAAGAGCGGCACGACCGGCACCTCCGCTGTCGAGCGGGCCGTCGACTACGCCCTCGCCCAGCTGGGCAAGCCCTACATCTGGGGTGGCAACGGGCCCGCAGGTTACGACTGTTCCGGTCTGGTGCAGCAGGCGTACCAGCGCGCCGGGATCTCCCTGCCGCGCGTCGCCGCCGCCCAGTACGGAGCCGTCACCAAGATCGGGGCCGGCAGTCTGCGCCGTGGTGACCTGCTCTTCTGGTCGTCCAACAAGAGGCAGTCGGGCATCGGGCACGTAGCCGTCTACCTGGGTGACGGCCGCTATGTGGAGGCGCCGAGGCCCGGCAGGACCATCCGCGTCTCGGTCCTGTCGAGCGGCTACTACCCGACCTTCTTCGGCCGCCCCTGACGGGGTTGCGAGCCGCCCGTCCAGGCGCGTCACCGGCGCGGGCCGGTGTCTGTCTCCAGACGCCGCCCGCGCTCGACGCCACCGGTCACCGCCCCACGAGAGAGGTCCCAGCCATGACACCGCCCACGCCGTCCTCGACGCCCTCGCCGTCCTCGACGCCCTCGCCCTCCTCGCCGTCCTCGACGCAGCCACCGCACGTTCTCACCCCGCGTCAGGAGGAAGTACTGCGGCACATGCTGAACGGTCCACGGCGGACCAGATCGCCCAAAGACTCGGCATAGGCCGGGCCACCGTGCACACCCACCTACGAGCCATCTACGCCGCCTTCGGCGTCAAGAGCCGCGCGCGTGCCGTCATAGCGGCCATCGAACGGGGCTACCTGCCGGAGAACGCCGACCCGGTCTGGACACATGACCGTAAGCAGGTGCTGCGCGCCCTCCGCCAGGCATGGAGCCCCTGCTGGGCCCACCCCGTCTACACACCCGACTGCGCGGTGTGCGTCCGCGCGGCCACCCTCGCCCACGCCATGATGCTGGTCCGAACCCCCGACGCGGCACCGAGCCCACCCCGTGCGACCGCGGGTCCGCCGGTCCACGACCCCCGGCTGCCCCTGCCCGCGATACCCGGCAGACACCCCTTGGCCCGGCCCGGCGAACCGTCCCCCGTCTCGTACACCACGACCAGAGCCACCCACAGAACCGCCTCATGACACCCAGGTGCCCCCGAAACCGGCACCGGGTCCGGAACCGGGGGCACCCGGGTGGTCTGCCTGTCGCACCTGGGTGGGTTGTCCGGCGCTACTTGAGGCCGAAGGCCCTGTCCACCGTCTGGTCGGCCGTGTTGCCGTGGGCGTCGACGGCCCGGGTCCGCAGGCTGACGTAACCGGAGGAACCCTTGGCGGGGGCGGTGAACGCGACGCGGTACCGCCCGGCGTCCGCGGTGGCCGACGTCCGCAGCGGGTGCCAAGTCCTGCCGTCGTCGTAGGAGGCCCACACCTTCACGTCGGTGACGTCCGGGCCGCCGTCGAACCAGGACCGGGCGTCCACGGTCAGCGTCTGCCGCTCACCGGCCCTGACCCGGTTGTCGAGCCCGACGGGCACGTCGTAGGCGATCTGCGGCATCGAGATCCGGGAGCCGCCGGATGTGACGCCCCCGGCCTCCAGCGACCAACTGGTCGTGGTCCTGGTGCCGAAGCCCCACGCGGCCGAGGACCGTTCGGCGACCGAGACCGCCGTGTACCGGGCCTTGCCCGCGGGGACGGTGAAGGTGCTGTACCAGTAGTCGGACTGCCCGAGCTGCTGCCCGTCCTTGAACAGCGTGATCCCGGACCGGTCGCGGGCGTCCAGGAACGACCAGTGGTCCGGGTCGGTGTCCGTGAACGGCCGGGCGGCCAGGGTCAGCACCACCTTGCCGTTGGAGCCGTTGTACCTCTCCTCGAACCAGGAGGGCTGTGCCGGATCGATCCGGGGGTTGTTGACCGCCTTGAGCCAGTCCTCGCTCCGGTGGGTTCCGGGCTCGTAGGCGTGCACGCCGCTCTCCCACATCGTGTAGCCCCCGACGTCCAGCCCGTTCTGGAAGATCGTGCCGGGATCGGCGCTGACCCACCGTTCCTGGACCGCTCCGAGGCGGGTGGGAACGGTGCCGAGCACCCAGGAGAAGTTGTTCCTGCGCCGTTCGCCCAGGATGCTCACCCCGTCCCCGGTGCCACGGCCGTGCACGCGGGCGGTGATCCTGGCGGTGCCGGCCGCGTCGACGCCCAGCCGCACCACCCGCTCGGGGATCGCACCGGTGAGGGGCTGGGCCAGCTGGTAGACGAACGGGCTGTACGGCGTCCCGCTCAGCGTGAGCACGACGTCACCGCGTGACGCGGCGAGCCGGGACAGCGCCGCCCCGTCCTCGCCGTACAGGGCGAACGCGGGCAGGGCCTGCGAACCGGCCTCGGCGACGAGCCGTCCCGGCCCGGCGTGGCTGACGGCGACCGCAGCGGCGCCGCGGGCCTTCGCCGTGTCGATGATCCGCGCGATCGTGGTGGCGGCGGACTGCGTGGCCAGGACGAGGCCGCCGCGCACCTTCTTGCGCGCGAATTCGGCGTCCGTGCCGGTTCCGACGTCGACCAGCCGCAGCGAGCGGCGTCCCTCGAACTTCCTCGCGCCGTCCAGTTGGGTGGGGGTGAGCCTCGTACCGGGCCTGCCCTGCACGGCCGCCGTCAACCGCGGTGCGACGAGCGTCGAATGGACGGTGACCTCCTGACTGCCGGCGGCGGGAGCGGGCGACGGGAAGAGATGGATGTGTTTGACGTCGGGCGAGATGAGCGTGGTGATGTCATGGGAGCCGCGGTTCGTCCCCGTCCGGTGGTACGACAGCGCGCTGCCCAGACGCTCGGTCGCCCGTCCGGTGTCCACCTTCACTTCGCCTGCGGTCCGCGCGTCGAGGGTGTACGCCACGTCCCGCGCCGTCAGGTCGACGCCCGTACGGTACGAGGCGGCGGCGCTCTCGATCCACTGACCGGAACCCTCCGAGGTGTAGATCATCGTCTGCACCGAGTACACGTCCGGTCCGACCCGGGCGGTGGCCACGCCCTTGCGGAAACCGACGATGTAGGACCTGCCGGTCTGCTCGCCCATGAGCACCACCTGGCTCGGCCCGCCGGCGGCGGCACCGTCCCGCCCGATGCCGGTGATGTCCAGTTCGTAGAGCAGCGGTTCGAGGTAGAGCGAGAACGGAACGCGCAGGGCGGCGGAGGAGTCGCCGGCCACGGCCGTGACGATGCCGCTGTACGACGTCTCGCGGGTGAGCGGGTTGGGGTCGACCGACAGGGTCACCTTCGTGTCCCCGCCCGCGGGGACCGTGACCGTGCTCGCGTCGAGGGCGAGGGAGCCGCCCGGCATCGTCGCGCCCGAGGCGGCGGTCCCGACGGCGGTCAGGGAGAAGACCTGTGCGGTGTCGGCGTCGTTGTGCAGCGTAATCTCGCCGCTGACCGGCCGGTACGCGCCGTCCTCGGCGTACCGTACGGCTCCCAGGGTGAGCGCGGCGGGCGAGGTGTGGGCCGGCTGCCCGGCGGCGCGCGGAACGTCGATACGGCCCGCGCCGCCCTGCTCGGCCCGGTAGCCGCCCTGGTCCGCCGAGTTCACCAGCGCCGTCTTGATCCGCTCGGCGCTCCAGGCGGGGTGGATCTCCTTGAGGAGGGCGGCGGCACCGGCCACGTGCGGGGTCGCCATGGACGTGCCGTTCGCGGAGGTGTAGAGGTCGTCGACCGGGGTGCCCATGGTGGTGCCCGCCGCGCGGGCCGCCACGATGTCCACGCCGGGAGCCGTCACCTCGGGTTTGACGGCATAGTCACCGATGCGCGGTCCGGTGCTGGAGAAGGCGGCCAGGGCGTCGGACTTGTCCACCGCACCGACCGTGAGGGCCTGGGACGCCGACGCGGGCTGGCCGATGGTGTGCGGGCCGGAGTTGCCCGCCGCCACGACGAACAGCGACCCGTACTCCTGCGTGAGCCGGTCCGCGGCGGCGCTCACGGGGCCGGTCCCGTCGTCGGGCGCCGACGAGCCGAGGCTCATGCTGATGATGTCGGCTCCGCCGGCGGCGGCCCACTCCATGCCGTCCACGATGTCGGAGTACGCGCCCGTCCCGTCGTCGCCCAGCACCTTGCCGACCATGAGGTCCGCACCCGGTGCGACGCCCTTCGCGCCGTTTCCGGCGCCGCTGCCGCCGATGGTGGCGGCGACGTGTGTGCCGTGCCCGAAGTGGTCGACCGTGTCCGCGGCGGCGGTGAAGTTCTTCTGGACCAAGACCCTGCCCCTAAGGTCGGGGTGGGTGGCGTCGACTCCGGTGTCGAGGACGGCGACCTTCACACCCTTGCCGTCGTATCCGCTCTTCCACACCTCGGGCGCGCGGATCTGCGGCACCGAGTCGGCCAGTTCGACCCGCACCTTGGCGTCGAGCCAGATCTTCCCGATGTTTGCGGCCTTGCGTTCGCCCGCCGTGTCGCCGGCCCGCCAGAACGACGCGGCCTGCCGCTTGGGGACGCTCGCGCCGACCGCGTGGATGCTCTCCAGCCGGTGCCCGACCCGGGCCGCCGCCGGTGCGACGGGCTGGGCCTTGCCCCGCTGGTCCCTGAGCAGCACGGGCAGCGAACTCGTCCTCGCGTCGTCGTATCCGTCGGCGACGAGTCCGTCGACGTCGAAGAGCGCCATGTCGACGGCACCGGCAGCGACCGCCTCGTTGGCGGCGAGCGGTACGACATAGGTGGCGCCGTCGGTGTGGGATATCTGCGCCGTGCCGCGCGAGGGACCGGTCGGATCGACGCTGATCGCCGGCCGGTGGTCGCCGGGGCGGCCGGTCACGGTGACGACGTCGCCGGTCACCAGCGTGATCCGGTGCGTCGTGACGTCCCTCTGAGGTGCGGCCTTGCTCGTGGCATCCGCGGCCGACGCTCCCGGTGCCGTCATCGTGGCAGCTGTCGCCATCGCGGTGACCGCGAGCACCGACGGCACCCACGGACGTCTTCTACGAGGTGGCATACTGATCCTCTCAACGTACGCACCCACATCACGGGTCGCGTATGGCAGTTGAGGGTTCCGGAGCATCTGGTGGCGTGAACAGCCTTTCCCGGTTCATGTTCCGGACACGGTCCCGTTGATGAAGCCATGGAGGAAGCCGCGACTTCCGAACGGTCCCTGTCCACGGCGCTCGGCATACCGGAGCCCGCAGCCGCGATCTACCTGTTCCTGCTGAGCCGGCGGACGGCCACCGTCGCGGAACTCACCGCGGTGTGCGGCCTCGACACCGGACGTACGACGAACACACTCATGCTGCTGCGCGGGCACGGGCTCGTGCTCCAGGCCAAGGTGCTGGCCCTGGACGGAGTCGATCAGTGGTCGGCCGCCGAGCCCGACCACGCACTGCGTGACCTTCTCGGCAAGCGGGACCGTACCCTGCACGACGTGCGTGTCGCTCTGCCCGGACTACAGGAGCGCTTCCGCCGCACGCACGACGACCCCGTGCGCCACAACGTGATCGAGCACGTGCGCGGCTGGGAGAACGTGGGGACGCGTTACCACCAGATCCTGCGTGACGCGACGGACGAGATCGCGCTGGTGGACCACGGCCCCTACACACCGGGCACCGCGCCGACGGAGGAGTCCGTGCTCGAACGGGGCGTCCGTTTCCGGGTGATGTGCGATCCGGCCGATCTGCCCCAGCAGCTGGTGGACGAACTCGCCGTCCTCAAGGGTCTGGAGGCCCGGCTGCACTCGGACGTCCCCTTCCGCGGCATCATCGCCGACCGGAGGATCGCGCTGGTCACGATGGACCGCGAGCCGCAGAACGCCACCGCGATCGTCGTACGCCCCTCCCCGCTGCTCGACGGCCTGGTGCTGCTCTTCGACACCTGCTGGAGCCGCGCGGTCCCCCTCGGCTCGGACACGATCCCGCTCGACGGACAGGCCCGCAAGGTGCTCGAACTCCTCGCCGCCGGGCTCAAGGACGAGGCGGTCGCCCGCCAGTTGAACACGACCACCCGCACCGTCCGCCGCCGGGTCCAGGAAGCGCTGACGGCCCTGCGCGCCAAGTCCCGCTTCCACGCGGGGGTCGAGGCCAGCCGACGCGGCTGGGTCTGACACCGGTGGTCATGCGGGCACGCCGGTGCCGGTACCCAGGTCCGGGACGCGCTGAGTGCCGTCCAGGGCGGCGTACACACCGGGTTTCACCGAAGGGCTGGGGGGCGGCTACGTCTGATCACGCAGCTTCGTCCGCGCCCAGTCGGCCCACTCCCGTTGCATCGCCTCCAAGCGCAGGCCCCAGTCCAGTGCCAACGCGCCGTAGACCGACAGCGCGTCGTCGCTCCAGTCGATCCGGTCGTGCAACTCGCGCAGTTCCTCGTGCCGTTCGGAGGCTGCCTCCGCGATGCGGCTCAGGAACGCGCGGGCTTCCTCCGGGCTGACGGCGTTGAGGAAGAACACGCGCAGGATCAGGTCGTCGCGTCGGGGGCGCGGCGCCACGTCGATCATCCAGCGCCGCAGCTCGACGCGGCCCTCCTCGGTGATCTCGTAGACTTTCCGGCCTCGCGGACCCTCCTCGGCCACGGTGATCAGTCCCGTGTCGGCGAGCTTGGCCAACTCGCCGTAGACCTGGCTCTGGGTCGCCGTCCACGCATGGCGAAGCGAGATGTCGAACTTCTGCATCAGGTCCCAGCCGCTGCCGGGCTCCTCGGACAGCAGGCCGAGCACGGCATGTCGAAGGCTCATACGTAAAGCCTACCTTCCATAGTTGACAGGTCAATTCACGACCTTCTAGTTTTGACATGTCAACATTGGCATGTCAGGAGGCCTCATGGCTACGACCACCTTCCATCTCAAGGGGAACTACGCTCCCGTTCACGACGAGTTGACCGCGTACGACCTGCCCGTCACCGGTGCGATACCGCCCGAGCTGAACGGCTGGTACCTGCGCAACGGGCCGAACCCGCGCGGGGAGTCCGCGCACTGGTTCGTCGGTGACGGGATGATCCACGGGGTCCGGCTGGAGAACGGGCGAGCCGCCTGGTACCGCAACCGCTGGGTCCGCACCCGCAGTTTCGAGGACCCGACGGTCCAGGAGTACCGGGAGGACGGCACGGCGGACCGGACGGCGTCGGTGGCCAACACGCATGTCGTGAACCACGCGGGGAAGACCCTCGCGCTCGTCGAGAACGCGCTGCCGTACGAGGTGACGCACGAGCTGGAGACCGTCGGGCCGTACGACTTCAACGGCAAGCTGACCACGGCGATGACCGCGCACCCGAAGATCTGCCCGGAAACCGGCGAGCTGCACTTCTTCGGCTACGACTGGCAGGAGCCGTATCTGACCTACCACCGTACGGACGCGCGCGGCGGGTTGGAGCTGTCGCAGACGATCGACGTACAAGGCCCCACGATGATGCACGACTTCGCGCTCACCAGCCGGCATGTGGTGTTCCTGGAGCTGCCGATGGTGTTCACTCCCGGTCCCGGCATGCCCTACGACTGGGACGAACGTTTCGAGGCGCGGATCGGTGTGCTGCCACGGCACGACCCGCGCGCCCGGGTGCGCTGGTTCTCGATCGACCCGTGCGCCGTGTTCCACACGCTCAACGCGCACGAGGCCGGGGACTCGATCGTGCTGCACGCGGTGCGGCATCCCCGGCTGTCGTGGAACGACGTCGTGGAGTCACCCTCGGTCCTGTGGCGGTGGACGATCGACCTGCGCACCGGAAGCGTTCGCGAGGAGCAGATCGACGACCGCCCGTGTGAATTCCCGCGCATCGACGACCGGTTCGCGGGCCTCGACGTCCGGTACGGCCACGTCACCGGGCGTGACGCGATCGTGCGGTACGACCTCCACTCGGGTGGTTCGACCGCATTCGAGTTCGGCGCGGGACAGACGCCCTCCGAAGCCGTGTTCGCGCCCCCGAACTGGCTCGTCGCCTACGTCTACGACCGCGCTCGCGACGGAAGCGATCTGATGATCCTGGACGCCACCGATCTACGGAAACCGGTGGCGACGGTGCACCTCCCCGCCCGGGTACCGCAAGGGTTCCACGGCAACTGGATCGCGGACTGAGGCCCCGGCGGCCACCGCACCGCAGCCGCCCGGGTGAACACAATTGCGTGCTTCGCGAGACGGAATGAAGCGCCGGCATAGCTGATATAGCCGGTCTATCTGACATAACGGTCGCCCCGCGCGTGGGTGTTTCGGGGAGGTCGGTCTCGCCGCGGTGGCATTCCGGTGGCCGGGTCAGTGGGCCGCCGGGCGGACCGCGCCGTCACCGCCGAAGGACGCGTGACGGCGGGCATCACGTTCGGCGCGCCCCGTCGCCCCGCCGCGCCATCGCGCCCAGACCCGCCCCGGTGCACGCCGGGCGGCCGTCCCCGACCTGGTCAGCTCCGCGGGCAGGCTGGCCCCGGGAACCTCGGCCTCCGCGGTCAGCAGCCTGCACAGCGCGCAACCGGCCAGATGGGTGTGGACCTCGGCCATCTGGCCGTCCGTCAGTTCGTAGCGCACATACGAGGCCGCCGTCAGATACGACAGGTGCTCCCCCCGGCCCTCCACGGTGCCGGTGCGGCGCAGCCCCCGCCACAGATACGCGTCGACCAGGGCGTCCTGGCCGGCCCGCAGCAGCCGGGGCGGGTGCCGCCCGGCCGGTTCGCCTTCGACGCAGACCGCCCACAGCACGTCCGCGTGGTACGAGGGGAGCGAGGCCAGGACGTCGTACGCGAGGAGCGTCTCCTCGACGTGCCGCCCGCCGCCCATGACCTCACGGCGCAGCACATGATCACTGGCAGCCAGCCTGACCCCGATCCGCACCTCCCGCTGGAAGTCGAAGGTCCGGTCGCCCCTGGCGGTCTGCTGCAACGCATGGACCGCCCGCCGGCAGGCGTGGAAGAGCACGTCCTCCATCGCGTCCTTCTCGATGGGCCCGAGGTAGCGCCTGAGGATCCTCGCGGCCGGACGCATCGCCCGCGCGCACAACCGGTGAACGGCGCCGCATTCACCGAGTCGGGCGCGGTGGACCAGGTCGGCGGTCTCGGGCGCGAGCGCGGGGAGGACCGGGGCCCCCGTGGACAGGGTGTGCGCGAACGGGTCCCGGCCGAGGCGCAGCAGCCGGACGGTGTCCTGTCCGGCCGGGGCCGGGACCGGGGCCGCCGGTGTCCTGCCCCGGGTGGTGGCCCAGCCGAGTCCGCCGCGCCGGCCGTCCCCGGCCTCGCCCCTGACGGACCTCCTGGGCTCGGTCATCGGCTCCTCGTCCTCCCGTGCGGCGCATCCCGTCCTCCGGAAAGCCGGAGGCTTCGGAAGTCCTGAGACACGGCGGCCGAAGACATGACGCGAACGGCTCCACGTTGGCGCGTCATGACGGCGGGGCTGGGCGCTCTGGTCTAGGCAGCCCCCTTCGACCGTCCCCCGAAGGGGGCGCCACCACGGGGGCGATCAGCACGCAGGGACGCGACGAGACGGCAGGAAAGGAAGACCGTGACCATCAGCGATCCGGAGACCATCGTGCGAACGGCCCATGGGCGGGTTTTCAAGCCCAGCGGCAGGCAGATCCAGGTCCTGTCGGGTATCGCACGCGGCCACACGAATGCCGAGATCGCCAACCATCTCCATGTCGCCTGGCCCACCGTGCAGCGGCACGTCTCCCGGCTGGGCAAGGGCCTCGGGACCAACGAGCGTGCCGAGATGGTCGCCATGGGGTACGAGCGCGGCTGGCTGACGAACCTCTCGCCCGAACCCCGCGAGTCGATCGTCCTCAGTGACCGCTGTCAGGAGGTACTGCGGCACATCGCCGCGGGGAAGAGCAACGAGGAGATCGCCGGTGAGCTGTATGTGACGGTGAACACCGTCAAGACCCACATCCGCCGCATTCTCGGCATCCTGCAGGCCCGCCGCCGGGCCCACGCCGTGGCACTCGCCTACCAGCACGGCTACCTGCGCATCCGCGGTGAGCGGGGCTTCCACGTCCTGACCCGGGCCGGCGGTGCCACACTACGGTGACGGCGGCGGGCGGCCGGGACGGCGGGCACGGTCACGGATGTGCCGCCCGCCTCCCGGGAGTTGGCCGACGAGCCGGTCACGCGGCCTTGCTTCGTGGGTTCCGGTGCCGGCAGGTCGAATCGTGCTCCGCGCCGGCGGTGGCCGCCCACGCGGTGCAGCACCAGCCGGCGAGGGCGACGGCCGCCGCGGCGGCACTGGCGTCGGCGGGGTGCCGGCGGGTGTCGCGTCGGGCCCGCACGGCCTCGCGGCGCCGGGCGTCCGCGAGGTCACCCTCACGGATCACGGCGACGAGGACGAAGCAGGAGCCGGCGACGAACGCGGCGCAGGCCCAGGGGGCGTGGTTGCGGGCGGACTGCGCGGCGCACCAGGCGAGCCACCCGAACAGCGCGCCGTACGCGGTGTGCAGGAGGCCGGACAGGCGGCTCACGGCTGCTCCCCTCCGTCCGCGGAACTCGACCGGCGTGTGCGGTCGGCGGGTGCGGGGCGGGGCTGTCATGCGATTCCTCCGGTGTTCGAGGCGGGCGAGGACGACGAGGGCACCGGCCGCACCGCAGAGCAACAAGGCGCAGGCCGCGCCGGTGACGGTGGCGATCACGCTGTCTCCTGGTGGTCGTGCGGCTGTGTGCGCCGCTCGGTCACCCACCTGAGACACGAGTCAGCCGCTCATGACGCGGGCTCGTGGCGGGAGTTGGGTCGGTGACACCCATGGAGACAAACGTCCCCGGCCGCCGTCGTGTCACGGCGCGGCCGGGGACGATCGCGATGTTCCCCTGCGGTTCGATCAGCCGGGGAAGTGGAAGCCGTACATCGCGAACACCGGCAGGATCACGGCCGGCACAGCGAGGACGAAGGGCGGACGGTGGCAGTCATGCCAGTGGCCGCCGTGCCAGTGGCAGTGCCAGTGGCAGTGCCAGTGGCAGTCGTGCCAGTGGCAGTCGCCGGGTGGGCCGCCGGGCACCGATGCGGACGGGGCGGGGCTCGGTCCCTCGGTGGGACCGCCCGGCACGCCGGGTGGGCCGGAAGCGGGGTCGTCCGGCTCGGTGGACGTCTCGGGTGCCGGACTGCCCGTGGCCGTGGGGGACGCGGACGGCTCGGAACCCTCCGACGGGCTCGGCGCCTCGGACGCCTTAGGGGTGGCGGTGTCCGAAGCGACGGGGGTCGGGCTTCCCGACGGGCTCGGACCTTCCGACGGGGTTGAACCTTCCGGCGTGGACGGACTTGACGACGGGCCCGGGTCTCCCGACGGGGCCGGGCCCGACGACGGGCTCGGGCCTTCCGACGGGATCGGGCCTCCCGACGGGATCGGGCCCGACGACGGGATCGGGCCTCCCGACGGGATCGGGCCTCCCGACGGGGACGGGCCTGACGACGGGATCGGGTCTCCCGACGGGGACGGGCCTGATGACGGGGTCGGGCCTTCCGGCGGGGGTGGTGTGCCCGGCGGCTTTGCGTCCGGGGGTGCGGATGGCGACGCGGCGGGGGCGGAGGCCCCCGCGGAGTGCGTGGGCGTTGGACCGCGGCCCGCGCGCGTTTCCCCCGGTGCGCCGTCGGCCGGCACCGTGGCGGCGGACGCGTTGGGCACCGGACCCGCCGGGGGCCACCCGGTGGTGGAGTCGGTGCCGAAGACCGGATCGAGGGGCAGGGCGCTGGAAGAGGCCGACGACGTCGGCGGTGCCGCGGGCAACGGAGGGAGCCCGGCCGGAGCACTGTACGGGCCCTCGTCGCCCGCCCGGTGAAGACCCGTCAGCGCGAGGGCGAGCGCGCCCGCGGCCACCACGACGGCGGCCGCGGCCACCGCGGCCGGCGTTTTGCCGCTCGTCCCCGTACCCCGGCGCCGCACACGGGCGTGAGGGGTGTGACCGGCGCCCTGCGCGGCGGCGGGCCCCTGGGCGTGCGGCAGAAGGGCGGACGCGGCAGGGCCGAGGACCAGCGGGGCGACGAACGCGCGCATCCAGGACGAGACGTCGGCCAGTTCCAGGTAAAGGCCCTTGCAGCGCTCACAGTTCTCCAGGTGCTCCCGTACGAGACCGGTCTCCGTCCTGCTGAGCCTGCCCCGGGTGTACGCGCCGAGCTTGGCGGTGTGCTTGCGGCACGCCTTGTCGGACGCGGTGGTGATGTGGGCCTGGATGTAGGCCATGCGCAGCCCTTCACGCGCCCGATAGGCCAGCGCCGAGACGCTGTTGGGCCGCAGTCCCAGTACCGGCGCGACGGCCGCCGGTGTCTCGCCCTCCACTTCGGTGTGCCACAACACCGCCTGCCAGCGCTCGGGCAGGGACCGGAACGCCCGGCTGACCGCATCGCTGTCGAACGCCTCCGTCGCGGTGTCCCTGACGGGTTCGGCCGGCGCGCTCGATTCCCACAGGTCGGTGAGCACCGTTCGGCGCTGCTGTCGGGTGGTGCGGAAGGCGCTGTGCCGGATCGCCCGCAGGAGATAGCCGCGGAAGAACTCGGTGGGGCCCGATCCCTTGCGGATCGTGTCCAGTACGTTGGCGAAGCCCTCGGCGACCAGATCGTCGACGTCCGCCTCGCGGGAGGCGTAGTGCTTGGCGCAGGCGACGGCGGCCTGGCGGTGGCGCGCATAGAGCATTTCGTAGGCCGCGCTGTCTCCGGCGCGGGTTAAGGCGATGAGTTCGGCGTCGCCGGCCTCGGCGGACTGCTGGCCGTCGGGCGGAGGGTGCAGGGTTGTGTCGCTCGTCCGGCCGCAGGGTGCCGTTGACGGTGATCCGGTTTCCGTCCCGGGCGACGGACAACGCGTCGTCGGAGGCCACCGGCTCGGCGATCACGTCGGCGTCGTCGGTGACATGGGTCAGGTCGTCGGCCCTGTCCACCGTGCCGTCGGCCGCGCCGGTGTTGCTGAAGGTGAGGGTGTAGGTGAGTTCCTGGTCGCCCACGACGGGGGTGCCCGAGGCGGGGTCGACCGTCTTGCCGTCGGTGATCAGCGGGACGGGATGCTCGGTGCAGTCCGGGTCGTCCTTCGCGCACTCGGCGGGCGGTTCGGCACCGGTCTCGACCAGGAAGTTGCCCAGCCGGTTGTCACCCCGCTCACCGTCCGGCCGTACCGTGACGGTGTAGGTCACGGTGACGGTCTGCTCGGGCGCGAGTGTCCCGGTCACCCGGATCACACCGTCCGTTCCCGACGTCGCCCGCAGCGCCGGGTCGGAGGTCTTCGGGGCGGTCGTGATCTCCGCGTCGTCCAGCACCCTCGCCAGGTCGTCAAAGTGGTCCACGGGGCCTGCCGCCGCACCGGTGTTCGTGAAGGTCAGGGTGTAGGTGAGCTTCTGGCCGGCGACCACGGTTTTACCGGATGCGGGATCGGCCGACTTGGCCGACGTGACGTTGGGCAGCGGGGTGACGGTGCAGTCCGGGTCGTCCTTCGCGCACTCGGCGGGCGGTTCGGTGCCGGTCTCGACGAGGAAGTTGTCCGCGGTGTTGTCGCCCCGGTCCGCGGTGCTCCTGACCGTCATCCGGTAGGTCACGGTGACGGTCTGCCCGGCATCGAGCCCGCCGGTGATCCGCATGGTGTCACCGTCGACCGCGACGCTCAGCGCGTCGTCGGACGTGGTCGGCCGGCCGGTCGGATCGGCGTCGTCCAGGACGTCGGTGAGGATGTCGGTGCGGTCCACCTCCACCGGGCCCGCGCCCTGGTTGTCGAAGGTGAGCGTGTAGGTCAGCACCGTGCCCGCGACCACGGGGGTCTGCGACGCGGAGACCGCTTTGGACGTCAGCAGCCGGCCGATCGGGGTGACCGTGCAGTCCGGCCGTTCGGTGTCCGTCGGCCGGCACAGCGGCTCGGTCGGGGGCTTCTCGTCCGGGGCGAGCAGGAAGTTCGCCGCGACGCCGTCACCGCGTTCGCCGTCCGGCCTGACGGTCACCTGATACGTCACCGAGTACGTCGTGCCCGCCGGCACGGACCCGGTCACCGAGATCCGGTTCCCGTCCCGTGCCACGGCCAGAGCGTCCGGAGAAGCCGGCTCGGCCGTGACATCGGCGTCATCGCTCACATGTGTGAGGTCGTCGACCGCGGCCACATCCGCGGCGGCGTCGCCGTCGTTGGCGAAGAACAGCGTGTAGGTCAGCACCGTGCCCGCGACGGCCGGTGTCTCCGAGGCCCGTACCTGCTTCCACTGCGTCAGGCCGGAACCGGGGATCTGCACGACGTCACAGCTCGGCGCCCCCGCGGCGGTCTCGGTTTCGGGAACGCACGCGAGGTTGCGCAGGTTCTGGTCGCCCTCGCCGGTGTAGGTCACCGTGTAGGTGATCTCCACCGACTCCTTCGCCGCCAGCGGACCCGACCACTTCAGGGTCGGCTCGTCGTAGGAGACGGTCCCGGCCGTGGCCGTCGCGTCCCCGTCGAATGCCGCCGCGTCCAGCACGTCCGACAGGTCGTCGGTCAGCGCCGCGGGGGCATCCGCGGTGTAGTCACCGGGGCCCTCGTTCGTGACCGTGACGGTGTACGTGACCCGGTCGCCCTCGGCGGGAAGCTCGGTGCGGTCCGCCGTCTTGGAGATCGACAGCCTGGGCAGCGGGAACTCGGCCTCCGCGCAGGGCTGACCGGTCCGCGCGTCCACACCGTCCTCGGGCGGGTCGCAGGCCGGCGCCTCGGGTTTCTCGGGGTCGTCGGGCTCCCAGGCGACGTTGCGGACGGTCCCGTCACCCCCTTCCTTGAGGGTGACGGTGTAGGTCAGTTCGACCGTCTCGCCCGCGGGAAGTGCGCCGGTCCACGACAGCAGCGGCGACGCGTAGGTGACCGGACCGGACCGGCTCGCGGACGCGTCACCGCCGTAGCCGGCGTCATCGAGTACACCGGACAGGTCGTCGAACACGACGGCCGGGAAGTCACCGGTGTAGTCGCTCTCGCCCGTGTTCGTCGCCCGGACCGTGTAGGTGACCGTGTCGCCGGGGCGGGAGTCCGCGGTCGCGGTCGATGTCTTCTCGATCGAGAGCCGCGGAAGGGCGACGTTCAGCGCGTGGTCCTCGACCTCACCCGACGTGGTGAACCCGATGGGCGACGCGACGCCGTTCTCGTCGCCGGCGATGCGCAGCCGCAGGAACGTCTGATCGGCGCCCGGCGAGTCGACCGCATCCGCGGGCACCTTCCAGGTCAGTTCGACCGAGGTGCCGGTGCACTGCTCGACGCCCGACCGCTCGCCGGCGTCGAAGGTGCCGTTGCGGTTCCAGTCGATCCAGCCCGCCACGTGTCCGGGGCCGGTGCATCGCACATCCTTGAGCGTGTACGCGGAACCCGGCGTCACATGGATCGTGCCGGGCGGGTCGATGGCGTCCTCGTCGGCGCCGCCTGCGGTGTCATCGCCGGTCGCGTCGGGAGAGGCCCGGTACCCGGGCTCGGCGTCAACGGTCGCGCCCAGCCGGGGAGTCGGCTGCCCCGGAGTGCCGAGCGTGACATCACTGCCGGAGACCGGCGTCGTACCGACGGGGACGGTTCCGCCCTGCCACGACGGTTCGAACAGCGAGCCCGCCTCGCCGTAACCGGCCGGCGCGTCCCCGAAGTCCGTCTGGAGGACGACGCCGAGGGCGACGGCGCTCTTGCCACCGCCCTGGAGCGAGACCTCGGCGCTCGTGGCGCCCTCCATGAATCCGACCGCCATCGGCCCCGCCGGGCACACCGAGGCGCTCGGCGCGAAACGCATCGTGCCGTCGTCGGACAGGATCGCCTGCGTCGACGTCTCGCAGCCCTCGCTGCGGAAACGGTCGATGATCCGCCATGTCGCCGGCTGCTCGGGGCGTGCCTGCACATATTCGTCGGACCAGCCGGCGACACCGGAGGTGCTGGCCTCAGCGTCGGCGACGACCAGCCCTTGGAGCGGAACCGGGACGCCGGCAAAGGTCACCGAGCACGAGAACCGGAACGAGACGAATGCGCCGTGCTCGGTGTTCACGATTCCGGTCACCATCTGGTTGGCGTCGCCGGTGCCGCCGATGTTGTAGAGATCGTCCAGCGCGTCTCCGGAATACGATCCCGATCGGTACGCCGACAGCGCGCCTTCGACATCGGAAATCGTGCAGGTGGTGGCGAGCGCCTGACCGGCCACGGTACGGGTGTTCGTACGGGTCAGGCCGGCCGCCGGTATCGCCTCGTCGTGCGCACCCCACTCGAACCAGTCGATCAGCCCTTGGTAGAGGCCGGATCCGCCCGTTGCGAAGACCGCTCGGGCCGGTGCCGCGGCCAGCAGCGAGCCCGTGGCACCCAGCAGTCCCGCGAGAAGCGTCGTCACGAGGGCCACCGCGACGCCGCGTCTCGGCCGGGCCGCTCGCCCCGGTGGCCTTGCGCGGCCACCGCTTCCGCGCCCGGGGAACCGACCGCCCTGGTGCGGCCGGGCCATGGGTCTCAGCGGACCGTGCGGCCGTCTTCCTGCCGCACGACCCGTCGCATCCCGCCGGAATCTCGGCACACGCATTCTGGATCACCTCTTTCAGGTCCGACTTCGCAGCACGCACAAAACCGGCCGGGAATTTCCGCACGCCCTCGCCATCCGGGGGTTCGGCCCGGTCAATTCAGCGGCATTCGAAGGTTGATGCAGCACGTTACGGCGGCCGTCACAGACGGCCCGTCAAAAGGGCGCGAAATCAACAATTTCGCGGAGCCATTCCATGGAGGAAAGGACCGGTTGACTACGCAGAATCCGTAACGCGCCGCATTCATCGGGGAGCTGATCCCCCGTCGAGGCCCGCCTCTGCCACCGGCCCGGAGAAACCGCGGACTGTCGGTGGATCGCCCATGTACCGTGGGTAACATCTGGTTGCGGTCCGGCTCGGCGACGAGCACACACCGCGTATGCCCGACCAACCGGAGGTGCGGCGATGGCCATCTGTGCCGAAACGCAGGACGACGAGGACACCGGCAGGCACGGCCTGTGCTCCTGGTGCAGACGGCTCGCCGACGACATCCGGCTGATCCACGCCGTGGAGGCGGGCTCCGGCCCGTGCGCGGGCGGAGCCCTGTTCGCCTGCCGTCCGTGCCGTGCGGCCCACCGGCTGCTCCCGCTCGCCGGTCGGCCATGACCGCGCGGCACGAGCCGCCGCCCGTCGCCTCGCTGACCTACGCCCAGTACTCGGGTTGGGCCTGCTGCTGGTGCGGCAAGAGCCTGCTCAAGGTGACCGGCGCCGTGTCCGCCGGCGTGGCGCGCGGCCGGGACGGCGCCCATGTCCTCGACATCGAGGTCTACGCCTGCCCCGACTGCGCGCCCCCGGCGCCCGGCGCCCCCCGGCACACCCCCGCCCCGTCCTGAGCGGGCCCGGTCCGAAAACGAGGACGGCGCCGCCTCCCGGGGACGGGGAGACGGCGCCGCTGTGCGCTTCCGCGGACGTCCTCAGACGTCAGACCAGCCAGCCGATGAAGTGGACGAGGCCGGCGAGGACGTCGGTGAGAAGGTTCATGTCGTACTGCTCCTAGCGGTGTAGCTGTCGTGTGGGACCTGTGCGTCAGCTACGGTCTGCAGCCCGTCGCTTGCACACCGTTAGTTTCATTCGATCCCGGGCGCCCCGACGACCACATGAGTGACGATCACCTGTTCCAGGGAACAACTGCTCCCCTGTTCGGATCGCGAACCGGCCACCGCCTGGATCGCAGCGCGGGCGGCCGTGCCGGTCAGGGCCGGGTGACGCCGCCGATCGCTGTCCGAAGGTCGTTCTCCTCCGGGAGCAGCGGCGGGAGCGGGGTTGCGCCGGCGGGATTGAGTGCGTCGAAGAGCAGGGCGATGAAGCGTGCGCGGGTGGAGTGCGTGGTGCCGGGCAGCGCGAGGCCGGCGATGCCCATGACGAGAAAGCGCGGGATGTCGTCCGCGGTCAGGTCGTCGCGGACCTCGCCCCGCTCCTGCGCGCGGAGCAGCAGGGGGTGCAGGGAGGCGCTGAAGCGCTGCAAGGCGTCCACGGCGACGTCGGCGAAGTTGCTGGCGAAGGTGACCAGTCCGCGCTCCTCGGTGATCAGGTCGAGCAGCCGGGTGGCGATGTCCAGAAGTGACTCACGCGGATGACGCAGCGCCGCCTCGTCGGTGATCAGCGGGAGGAGGTCGGTCTCAAGGATGTCGTCGAGGACGGCCCGGACAAGGGCCTCCCGGTTGGGGAAGTGCCGGTAGAGCGTGGCGATCCCGACGCCCGCCTCGGCGGCGATCTGCTCCAAGGAGCCCTCGCCCGCGCCGAGGACGGTGCGTCCGGCCACGACGATGCGCTCCACGCTGGACCGGGCGTCGACCCGACGGGACCGGGGTGTGCGGGGTGCGGGTTTTGGCACCTCTGACTCCTCTCGTTGTGAGCGCAGGCTACCCGCCCTCCGCTAACTGATAGTCTCCTATCGTTTCGATAGTACCCTCTCAGTTCTGGGGTCGAGCCGCCCACCGGGCGGCGCCCGGAGCGAGTGAGGAGACAGATGTGTCTGTGCTGCTGTACCGGCTGGGGCGTTTCGCCTACGCCAGGCCCTGGTACGTCATCGCCGGCTGGCTGGCGGCGGTGTCCGCCGTGGTGGGCCTGCTCGCGGTCAATCCCGTCAAGCTGAGCAACGAGGTACGCATCGACGGCACCCCCGCGCAGAACGTCATCGACGATCTGGCGAAGTCCCTGCCCGACGCGTCCGGCGGGCAGGGCATGCTGGTTTTCCGTGCGCCGAGCGGAGCCCGGGTCGACGGAGGCGACGGCCGCACGGCCCTCGTCGCCGCGGTGGACGCGGTCTACCGTCACGACCACGTCATCGACCCGCGCAAGGTCCTCGCCGAGGAACTGGCCAAGGGCGACAGAAGTCCCCTGCTGCGGGCCCAGGCCGCGGTGGCGGGAGGCGCCGGGCAGCCCGGAGGCGGGGCGCCGACTCCCCTTCAGGACGACGGCCGGCCGGTGCCGGGGGTCGTGGTCTCGGCGGACGGGTCCACCGCCCTGATGCAGTTCCAGTTCGACGAGCAGACCTATGAGCTGCCCTCGGGAACGATCGACAGCACCGTCCAGGCAGCCGAGCGACAGGCCGAACGCGGCCGCCTCGATGTACTGCCGTCGGCGTCGATGATGGAGATGCCCGAGATCGTGGGCGTCGGCGAGGTCGTCGGCGTCGTCGTGGCGGCCATCGTCCTGCTGGTCACCCTGGGCTCGGTCGTGGCGGCGGGCCTGCCCCTGGTGATCGCCCTGGTCGGCGTCACCCTGGGCGTGGGCGGCGCCTTCACCCTCTCCTCCGTTTTCGAGATCCACTCGCTCACCGCCGTACTGGCCCTGATGCTGGGGCTCGCCGTCGGTATCGACTACGCCCTGTTCATCGTCAACCGGCAGCGGCGGCTGATCCTGGACAGCGGCCTCGACGCGCACGAGGCGGCCGGCCGCGCCATCGGCACCGCGGGCAGCGCGGTCCTCTTCGCCGGCAGCACCGTCGTGATCGCCCTGACGGGCCTCCTGGTGATCGGTATCACCCTGCTCAGCACCATGGCCCTGGTCGCCGCAGCCACGATCGCCATCGTCGTCCTGCTCGCCCTGACCCTGCTGCCGGCCCTCCTGGGCCTGGTCCGGGAACGCGTCTGCTCCGCCAGGGCCCGCCGCACCGCACGGCAGCAGCCCGCCGCCGCGCACCCGCGGGCAACGCGCTGGGGATCACGTCTGGTCCGGCACAAGCGCTCCGCCCTCGCGGCCGCATCGCTGGTCCCCGTGGTTCTGGCACTGCCTGCCGTCGGCATGAAGCTCGGCCTGCCGTCCGGCGCCAGCTACAACCCCGACACCGCCCAGCGCCAGAGCTACGAAGCGGTCAATGACGCCTTCGGCCCCGGCTACAACGGACCCCTGATGATCGTCGCCCGTGCCACCACGGCCGGCCGGCCTCTGACGCCCGCCGTCCTCGCCGCGACCGCCGCCGACCTGAGGGACATCAAGGGCGCCGCATCGGTTTCCCTGGCCGGCCTGAACGGCTCCGGCACCACGGCTGTACTCAGTCTCGTTCCGGACGACGGACCGAACGACGACGGCACCAAGACCCTCGTCGGCTCCGTGCGGGACACCAGCCGGCAGCTGAGCCAGCAGCACGGCGTCGCCATCGGCGTCACCGGCTTCACCGCCCTGGCGATCGACGTGTCGGACCGGCTCGCCGACGTCCTGCCCCTCTATGTCGCCACGGTCCTCGGGCTCTCCCTGGTCGTCCTGCTCCTGGTCTTCCGCTCCGTCGTCGTTCCGGTGATGGCCACCCTCGGTTTCCTGCTCAGCATCGCCGCCACCTTCGGCATCACCACGGCCGTCTTCCAATGGGGCTGGTTCCAGGGCCTGTTCGGACTGGAGGCGACCGCGCCGGTGGTGAGCCTGCTGCCCATCATCGTCACCGGTGTGCTCTACGGACTGGCCATGGACTATCAGATGTTCCTGGTCACCTCGATGCGCGAGGCCCGCGTGCACGGCGCCGGCCCGCTCGACGCGACCGTCTCGGGTTTCGCCCAGGCGAGTGCCGTTGTCGTCGCCGCGGCGACGATCATGGTCTCGGTCTTCGCCGGGTTCATCTTCAACGCCCAGCCCATGATCAAGCAGGCCGGGTTCGCTCTGGCGGCCGGCATCGTCATCGACGCGTTCGTCATCCGCATGACGTTCGTTCCGGCCACCATGGCACTCGCACACGAAAGAGCCTGGTGGATTCCTGCGTGGCTGGACCGCCTGCTGCCCGATCTCGATGTCGAAGGCGACAAGCTCGCGCAGCGCATCCCGCTCCCGGTCACGACCGCCTCCGAGCAGCCCGACGCGGCGCGGAAGGCCGAGGTCAACGGCTGATCCGTAGCGGCCCGTTCCCGCGCCCGCGCAGGGCGCTCGCGCGGGAGCGGCACACGGTGACCGAGCCGTTCGTTCTCCTTGAGGCACGCCGGCGGCGTGCGGCGATCCGCCCGCGATCCCGCCGGAACCCGGTGGTGCCGGTCAGGGCGAGGTCACGGGGAAGCTGCTGCACAGGCGTTGGGTGGTGTAGGTGCGCCAGGCCGGCCGGCCGGCCAGGGTGAGGCCGGGCAGGCGGGTGGCCAGGGTGGTGAGGGCCGCGACGAGTTCCATGCGCGCCAGTTGGGCGCCGATGCACGTATGGATGCCCTTCCCGAAGGCGATGTGCGGTGCGCCGTTGCGCCGGGGGTCGAAGGTGTCGGGGCGCGGGAAGACGGTCTCGTCGCGGTTCATGGCCGCGATCAGGAACCGGATCGGGGTGTGCCGCGGGAGCGTGACGCCGCCGATGGTCATCTCGCGCCGGGTGGTGAGGTTGATGGAGTTGATGACGTGCGGGCTGCGGTAGCGCAGTGCCTCCTCGATCCACGCGCTGGTGTGGTCGTGCAGCAGGGGCGCCGTCTCCGGGTTCTCGATGAGGGTGAGGACGGCCAGGTCGAGGGCGGCGAGAGCGGAGGTGTAGGACGCCGACCACAGCAGCCAGCACAGCAGGGCGATGTCGTCCGTGTGCAGTTCACCGGATGCGTCGATCAGGCGGTCGAAGCCGGAGCCGGGTGTGAAGCGCCGGCGGGCGACGGCCTCCTGCATATAGGTGAGCAGGGCACGGGAGGCGTCGTCGGCATCCGCGACGGCGGCCGGGGTCGTCTTCGGGTAGATGGCCTGGAAGACGCGGGCCGGGAGGGACGCGAGCAGGTCGAAGTCGTCGTCGGGTATGCCGAAGACGAGGGCGGAGGCGCGCTGGGTGAACGGCAGGGAGAACAGATGGTGCAGGTCGGCCGAGCCGTCCACGGCGATGGCGGCGGCGAGTTGGTCGACCAGCTGCTCCGCTTCCTTTCTGACCTGGGCGCCGGCCGCCACGAGGAAACTCCGGTCGAACGCCGCTGCCCCCGCGCGCCGCAGCTCCGTATGGCGCGGCGGCACGGACTTGATGAGTGTCTGGTTGATGGTGCGCAAGGTGTAGGAGTGGGCGTCGTCCTCCGCCGCGTCCCGGATGTCGGGGTCCTTCAGCAGCCCCGCGTGTTCGTAGCAGGAGACATAGGCGAAGCCGTCCGGGTTCAGATAGACGGGGTGGTTGGCGCGCAGCCAGACGTAGAAGGGGTAGGGGTCGGCCAGGTTCGCTGGCTGGGCAAGGGTGTCGAAGAGGTCGAAGTCCGGCATGAACGGTCCTTAGCTCTCAGTGCGCGGGTGCGCGGCTCAGACGCGCCGCCCGCGATGCGACGGGGCCCGTATGGAGGAATCCCCACTGCACCACGCGAGGACCGGTCGCAGCAGGGGCTCCGGGCGGGGATGCCGTGCACACCGTGCACGCTCGCGCGTTTGTGAAACGGTTCCGGCCGGACCCGCCCCCACGGCGCCTTCACAGGGACTCCACTCGCACCTTTCACAAGCGCACAACCGCGCACGGTGTGCACACGCCAGCCGGCCCGTACCCCTGCTGCGACCTGGGCCGGCGTGATGCATTGGGGTGCACACCCCCTGGGACGCACCTCTCGGTGAATGCCGGGCGGTCTGTCATGAACCACGTTTGGTCATGCCGGCGTTGTGCCGGCTGCGTCGAAAACAGGAAGTGGCCTGGATGTCTGTACGCGCAGTGATATGCGGTCTGGGAGCGTGCCTGCCGGAGCATGTGGTCACGAATGCGGACCTGGCGGCCCGCCTGGACACCAGCGACGACTGGATCCGCACGCGGACGGGCATCCGCAGGCGGCGGATGGTCGAGCCGGGGACGAGCACCGGCGACCTGGCGGTCGCAGCGGGACAGGCGGCCCTGGAATCGGGCGGCGGGGACGCCGACTTCGTGGTGCTGGCCACGACCACACCCGATCATCCGTGTCCGGCGACGGCACCGGAGGTGGCCCACCGGCTGGGTCTGGACGAGGTGCCGGCGGTGGATGTGGCGGCGGTGTGCTCCGGATTCGTCTACGCCCTGGCCCTCGCCGAAGCCCTGGTGAGAGCCGGGACCTGTCAACGGCCCCTGGTGATCGGTGCGGAGGTGTACACCTCGATCGTCGACCCGCAGGACCGCGACACCGCGGTGATCTTCGGTGATGGCGCGGGGGCCGCACTGCTGCGCCGCGGCCGCGGCGGCGAGCCGGGCGCCGTCCGAGCCGTGGACCTGGGCAGTGCCGGGGCGGGCAGTGACCTGGTCACGGTGCCCGTGGGCGGCTCGCGACGCCCCGGACGGAGCGAGGAAGTGCCCCCTGAGCAGCGGTACCTCAGGATGCGGGGGCGCGAGGTATACCGGCAGGCGGTGCACCGGATGACCGTGTCCGCCCGCACCGTGCTGGACCGCGCCGGCTGGCAGCCCGCGTCGGTGCGGGCCTTCGTCGGCCACCAGGCCAACCAGCGCATCCTGGACTCGGTCTCCGACCGCCTGGGAATCGCCACCCGCTACCGGTACGGGAACATCGCCGAAGTCGGCAACACCGCCGCGGCCTCCATCCCGCTGGCGTTGGCGGACACCGCGGCCGACGGCCGGGTCCGCCCCGGCGCACCCACGGTGCTCACGGCCTTCGGCGGCGGTCTCACCTGGGGATCGGTCGCCGTGACCTGGCCCGATGTGGTGCCGGTGTATCTGCCGCCGAAGACGCCGACCAGCTGCCACGCCCCGCAGCCGGCCGACGCGTCGGTGCCGGCCCAACGGGCGCCTCAGCCCTGGCGACTGCCCGCCAGCATCGAATCGCCCCCGGCTCCCTGAAGCCGGCGGACCGCGCGCCCTTCAGCACACGGACACAACACGGCGGCCCGGACCGCCAAGACAGCGAACGTCATGCGGACACGGCCCGTGCCCGCCACTGCCCCACACCCACTCATCCCATCCAGTACGGGGTCTCTCAGCACCCCATGTCCCGAAGAGAGGTCCTTATGACCACGGCCGCCACACTGCGCGCTTCCCTGGAGCAGATGCTCACCGACAAGTTCCAGGTCGACCCGGCCACCATCACCGACACCAGTACGCTCACCGATCTCGGTCTCGACTCGCTCGCCGTGGTGGAACTGATCGACTTTCTTGACGCCGGACTGGACCTGCGGCTCCAGGACGACGCCCTGCACCCGGCCATGACCGTGGACGAGGCCGTGGCGGTGCTGCGGCAGGGCAGCGCGACATGACCGGGCCCGGCTCGGACCAGAACGTGGTGGTCACCGGTGTCGGCCTGGTCAGCGCCGCCGGCATCGGCGTCGACGCCACCTGGAAGGGAGTGCTGGCCGGACAGTCCACGGCCCGGACCCACCCGGATCTCGCCGGACTCGCCGTGGACTTCGCCTGCGAAGTGCCCGGCTTTGACCCCGCGGCGCACCTCGGCGCGAACCTGGCCCGCCGCATGGACCGCCACAGCCAACTGGCCTTCGTCGCCGGGGACGAGGCGCTGCGGATGGCCGGCCTGCGACCGCAGGAGTGGGACGGAACACGGGTCGGCGTGGTCATCGGCACCGCCTTCGGCGGTGTCACCACGCTTGAGGACCAGACCCTCCGGCTGGCCCGGGGCGAGCCGGTGTCCGCGCACACCGTCCCCATGGTCGCGCCCAACATGCTCGCCGGGCAGCTGTCCCTGCACTGGGGGGCACGCGGCCCCAGCTTCGTGGCCTGTACGGCCTGTGCGTCCGGGACCACCGCGATCGGCCTGGGCGCCCAACTGCTACGCACGGGTGTGTGCGACATCGTCGTGGCCGGCGGCAGTGACGCGCCCGTGAACCGGATCATCACCGCGTCGTTCGCCAGGATGAGCGCGCTGTCGCCGCGCCGCGCGGCACCGGAGCTGGCCTCGCGGCCGTTCGACGCCGCACGCGACGGCTTCGTCCTGGGCGAGGGCGCGGGGGTCCTCGTGCTGGAGCGCGACGGGCAGGCCGCCGCGCGCGGAGCCAGGCCGCTGGCCCGGATCGCCGGCTACGGCGCCTCCGCCGACGCCCATCACGTCGCCGCCCCCCACCCGCAGGGCAGCGGCCTTGAGCAGGCCATGCGGGCCGCCCTGGCCGAGGCCGGCGCCACGGTGGCGGACGTCGATCACGTCAACGCCCACGCCACCAGCACGCCCAAGGGCGATCTGGTGGAGGCCGGACTGCTCGCCCGTCTCTTCGGGGACCGGGCGTCCGTCACCTCGACCAAGGGCGCGCTGGGGCACACCATGGGCGCGGCCGGGGCGATCGAGGCGGCCCTGACGGTGCTCGCCGTCACCGAGCGGACCGTGCCGCCGACGGCCAACCTGGAGCACCTCGATCCGCGGATCGAACTGGACGTCGTCTCCGGTGCGGCCCGGCCCCAGCCCATCGCACTGGCGCTCAGCAATTCCAGCGGATTCGGCGGCCAGAACGCCGTCCTGGCCCTCTCCCCCTGCTGATGGGCGGCCCGGCCCTCGGGCCCGGGAAACGAAAGGAGAAAACATGACCACGCTGGTCGAGCAGGACGCCGCACGGCCCGCGGCCCCGTCCTGGGGCCTGGCCCGCCGAACGCTCACCGCGGACCCCGAGGTGAGTTCCCGCCGCGCCCGCGACCAGATCGCCTGGCTGCGTGACTACGGGTCGCGGCGTGTCAACTCGTTCCTCATCGACGAACGGCGGTGCATTCCCCCGCACATCGTGCAGGACTTCGGCCTCGCCGGCCTGTTCGGGCCCCTCATCGAGGAGGAGTACGCGGGCACCGCGCTGCGCTTCCGCGACATGTTCCGGGTGTTCGAGCAGCTGATGGCGATCGACACCGGTCTGGGCACCTGGATGACCACCTCGCTGTTTCCCGGCACCCGGTCGCTGTCGGTCTGGGCCACGAACGAGGTCAAACAGGAGTGGCTGCCCCTGCTGGCCACCGGCCGCACCCTGGCCGCCTACGCGCAGACCGAACCGGGCGCCGGAAGCGACTTCTCGCAGATCTCCACGACGGCCCGTCCGGGGCCCGGCGGCGGCTGGCTGCTGAGCGGCGACAAACACTGGATCGGCAACGGCACATGGGCGGGCATCTCCACCGTGCTCGCCCGGACCCAGGCGCCGCACACCGCTCGCTCCTCGCTGATCGCGCTGGCCGTACCCACCGCCGACCAGGGTGTCTTCCCCGGGCAGGAGCACGCGTCGTTCGGGCAGCGCGGCATGGTGCAGAGCAGGATGCGTTTCACCGAGGTGACCGTGCCCGACCGTTACGTCCTCGCGGACGGCGACGGCCGCGGCGTCGCCATGGACTCGATGTGCGCCTCGCGCCTGGCCCTGTCGGCGTTCGCCCTGGGCGCGCTGAAACGGATCGTGCAGCTCGCACTCCGTTTCGCCGGCAGCCGGACGACCTCGGGTATGACGCTCAAGGACCGTGCCGTGACCCGTGGTTGGCTCGCCGACACCGTCGCCCGCACCGACATCCTGGAAGCGCTGGTGTACGACCTGGCCGACCGGCTCGACGCCGGGCAGACCGTCGGTCTCGAACCCATCATCGCCGCCAAGGTCCTGGGCGGCGAATGGGCGGTCGAGGCGGCCGACCGGCTGATGCAGTTGCTGGGGGGACGCGGCTACGACGAGGCCAACATGGCCGCGCGCATGTACCGGGACCTTCGCGTGTACCGGATCTTCGAGGGGCCCACCGAAGCGCTGTGCGACTTCCTGGGCCGGCGGGCCCTTCGGCAGACCGGCCAGGTCACCGCCATGCTCCGCGACCAGAGCGGAGCGCAGCTCACGCAGCGATTCGAGGACGCCCTTACGAACCGGCCGGCCGTCAAGGACGGCGCACCGGACGCACCGCACGCCCCGGTGGCCACGGCCCTCATGTGGACCCTGGCCGCGGGCGCCGTGCGCAGCCACACCCCGAGCCGCCCGCACGCCCGGCACGTCGCAGAACTCCGGTTGCAGCACGCCCTGGACGCCGTACGCACCGGCGACGGCCTCGCGACGACCGCACCGGACGATCTGCTGGAGCAGGCCGTGGACCGGTACGCCGAGGACATCGGCGATGTCGTACAGGAACTGCCCGGGATGCACACCGATGCAGACCCGCTCCTGCTACCGCCCCAGGCCCCCCGGTGACGGGACGAACCACTCACCCATGTGAAGAGGAGGACACAGCATGGCCCGTTCCACGGCCCGGCGGCCGGCGCTCTCGTCGAGGGCCGCGGTGTTGCAGGGCAGCAGTCTCGGGGAGCTTCTCCTGCTCGCACGGGAACGCGGCGCCATCGACCTGGCCCTCGGCACACCCGGCTATCCCGAACCGGCCGCCGACCTCATCGAGGCCGCCGTCGACGCGATGCGGTCCGGACGCAACCAGTACGACCACCCCTCGGGCGACCTGCCGCTGCGGCAGCGGATCGCCGAGACCCTTGTGCCCGGGACCGATCCGCGCACCGAGCTGACCGTCACCGTCGGTGCGACCGAGGCGCTGTGCGTCGCGCTGCTCGCCACCGTCGATCCCGGCGACGAAGTCGTCCTGTTCGACCCCGGATACGAGCAGTTCAGGGCCGCGCTCGCGGTCGCCGGTGCGGTGCCGCGCTTCGTGCCCCTGCACCCGCCCGGCTGGCGCTACGACCCGGCCGACCTGGCGGCCGCCTTCGGCCCCCGTACCCGTGCCGTCCTGCTGAACTCACCCGCCAACCCCACCGGACGCGTCCTGGAGCGCGGGGAACTCGACGAGATCGCCGCGCTGTGCGAGCGCTGGGACGCCACCGTCATCTGCGACGAGGTCTACGGCACCTTCGTCTACGACGGCCGGCCCCGGCTGTCCGTCACCGACGTGCCGCAACTCGCCGGGCGCAGCATCGTCGTGGGCTCCCTCTCCAAGAGCCACGCCGTCAGCGGCTGGCGGCTCGGCTTCCTGCGCGCCGACGCGGCCCGCACCGAGACGCTGCGGCGCGTGCACGAGGTGACCACGAACGGCGCGGCCACACCGCTCCAGGTGGCCGTGGGCACGGCCGCGCTGTCCATGGACCTGCGCACCGCCGCCCGGGAGATGGGCCGGCGCCGGGACCTGGTCCAGGACATCTTCTCCCGCAAGGGCATGAAGTTCGCCCCCGCCGAGGGCGGGTGCTTTGTGTTCGCGGACGTCGGCCCGCTCACCGCTGGGCGGTACGACAGCCACCGGTTCGTCCTCGAACTCCTCGACGAGGCCGGTGTGTTGCTGGCGCCCGGCCCGGCCTTCTTCGCCGATCCCGCCCGCGGCGAACAGTACGTACGCATCGCGTTCAACCGGCAGACCGACCTGCTGCACGACGTCGGACGCCGGGTCCTGGGCGGCTGACACCGACGAGCAAGGAGAGCATCCGCATGACGACGCCACACACGGACACCCCGTTGGGGCCGCTTCCGGACTTCATCACCGACGGCACCGATGACATCGTGCGCTTCGTCACGCCCGTCGGCGACACGATGTGGCTGGTGCGCGGCTATGCGCTGGGACGCGCGGTGCTGACCGACAAGAGGTTCAGCCGGTCGCGCGCGGCGCTGCCCGGCGGGCCGAAGTTCAACGACGCGGAGCCCGCCGCGGACTCCATGATGAGCATGGACGGCGAACGGCACGCCAAGCTGCGGCGCATCGTCAGCGGCGCCTTCTCCACCGGCCGGATCGCCGCAATGGCATCCCACGTGGAGAAACTCACCGATCAGCACCTCGACGAGATCGCCGCGCACGGCCCCGGAGCCGACTTCGTCGCGCAGCTCGCCGCACCGCTGCCGCTGGCGGTGCTGTGCTCACTGCTCGGCATCCCGCCCGAGGAGAGTGCGCGCTTCCGGGACCGGGTCGAGGTCCTTTTCGACATCACCGACGACAACCCCCACGACAAGGGACGCCGGCGCACCGCACTCGCCACCTATATGAAGGACCTCGTCGACCGAAAGCGCCGGCAACCGCAGGAGGACCTGCTGACGACCCTGATCGGCGCGCACGACCGGGGCGCCCTCACCACGAACGAACTGGTCACCATGGGGCTCACCCTGCTGATGGCCGGCTATGAGACCACCGTCGGGCAGCTCGGTCTTTCGGTGCTGTCGCTGCTCACCGACCACGACGTGTACGAGGAACTCGTCGCGCGACCCGAGCGGATCGCGCCCGCCGTGGAGGAGTTGCTGCGGCTGAACCCGGCCACGCCGCTGACGTTCCCGCGCGTCGCCGTTGAGCCGGTGCGGCTCGGCAATGTCACCGTCCAGGCCGGTGAGGCCGTCATGGTCGCCCCGCTGCACGGCAACCGCGACGCCACGGTGTTCGCGGAACCGGAGACCCTGCGCCTGACCGGACATGACACCGCGCACCTGACCTTCGGTCACGGCGTGCACCGCTGTCTGGGCGCTCCCCTGGCCCGGCTCCAGGTCCGCATCGTCCTTGAGCATCTGCTGCGGCGTTTCCCGACGCTGCGGCTCGCCGCCGTCGAGGAGCCGGTCACCTGGAAGGAGGGAATGGCCGTCCGAGGGCTGTCGAGGCTCCTCGTCGACTGGTAGCCGGCCCCGTTTCCGCACCGATCAGCTCAACCGCCTTCCACCACCCATGACGGGACACCGAGGACATGACCGAGCGCACCATCGCACCCGCCCCTGTCGCGGAACCGCGCACCGCCTGCCCGTCGGCGCCACGGGACGGCACACCTCGCTGGCTGCGGACCTACCACCGCAGGGAACGCCCCCGCGTCCGCCTGGCGTGCTTCCCGCACGCCGGCGGCGCCGCCACCGCGTTCAGCAGACTGTCCGCCGCGCTGCCCGACGACATCGAACTGCTCGCGGTGCAGTACCCCGGCCGCCAGGACCGTGACGCCGAACCCTTTGCCGAGGACATCGCCACGCTCGCCGGCGGAGCGGCCGCCGCCCTGACCGCGTACGCCGATCTCCCGTTGTTCCTGCTCGGCCACAGCCTGGGGGCGATCGCGGCCTTCGAGACGGCCCGGCTGCTTCAGGAGCGGGACGGCGTGGCGGGGCTGTTCGTGTCCGCTGCCCGGCCGCCCGCGCAGGACTGGCAGGAGCCCGACCTCGACACCCTGGACGATGACGCCGTGGTGGCCGGGCTGCGGCGCCTCGGCGGCGTGTCCGACGTGCTGCTGCGCAATCCTCGCTCCCGCCACGAGGTGTTGCGCCTGCTGCGCGCCGACCACAACGTGCTGCGCGGCTACCACTGCGACCCGCACACCACGCTCACGGTTCCCGTCACCGTGCTGCTCGGGGAGGAGGATCCGAAGAACACGCTGGAGCAGGTCCGGGAGTGGGGCCGGCACACCACCGCAGGGCACACCGTGGAGGTCCACGCGGGCGGGCACTTCGCGCTGACCGAACGCACCGGCGACATCGCCCCGTTGCTCGTCCGGCACATCCACGAGGGCCTGGCCCTGGGGCCCGCGGGGCCGCCGGCCGGCCTGGTCCGCGACATCTACCTCGCCGGAGCCGACGGTCGCGCCTCCCGGCCGCCCACCGACCTCACGGCGCTCCAGGACGCGGCCCGCGCGGTCATGACGCCCATCGCGTACGGCTATGTCGCGGGCGACGCGGGCACCGGTTCCACCCGGCGTGCCAATCGCGAGGCCTTCGACCGGTGGCGCATCGTGCCGCGGATGCTGCGCGGCGTCACCCACCGCGATCTGACGGTGCCCCTGCTCGGCCAGCGTCTGTCCGCCCCGGTGCTGCTGGCGCCGGTCGCCGCGCAGAGCATCGTGCATCCCGGGGGCGAACTGGCGTCGGTGCGCGGCGCCACCGACGCCGGGGTGTCCTTCGTCCTGTCGTCGTTCTCCAGCCACAGCATGGAGCAGGTCGCGGCGGCCGCGGGCGATCAGCCGCGGTGGTTCCAGCTGTACTGGCCGGCACAGCCCGAGGTGGCCGAGTCCCTGGTGCGGCGTGCCGAGGCCAGTGGATACACCGCGTTGGTCCTCACCGTCGACAGCCCCCACTTCGGCTACCGTCCCGCGGACCTGGACCATGGCTATCTGCCGTTCCTGCACGGCGCCGGGCTCGCCAACTTCACCACCGACCCGGCCTTCCGGGCGGCGCTGCCCCCGGACGCCGACGCTGCGGCGGTACGGGCCCACTGGGCGGCCATCTCCACCAACCCGGGCCTCACCTGGGAGGGGCTTGCCTGGCTGCGCGAGCTGACGGCGCTGCCGATCCTGCTCAAGGGCATCCTGCATCCTGACGACGCGCGGCTGGCCCTCGCCCATGGCATGGACGGCGTGATCGTCTCCAACCACGGCGGGCGCCAGATCGACGGCACCATGGCCGCGCTGGACTGTCTGCCGGCCGTCCGTGCGGCCGTCGGGCCCACCGTCCCGGTGCTGATGGATTCCGGCGTGCGCACCGGGAGCGACGTACTCAAGGCGCTGGCCCTCGGCGCGAACGCCGTGCTGCTCGGCCGCCCCTACCAGTACGGCCTCGCACTGGGCGGACGCAGCGGGGTACGGCACGTGCTGCGCTGCCTGCTCGCCGAACTCGACCTGGCCCTGGCCCTGACCGGCTGCACCACCCTCGGTGACCTCGACGAGAACACGGTGGCACCGGCGGGACCCCTCCCCGCAGGGGGCTGAGGTGTGCGCTTCTACGTCGCTGGGCGGACGGGGGTGGGGGTGATCAGCCAGGCGACGAGGGTGCGCCAGCGGTCGGGCTGGGCGGTGTCCCGTGGGCCGACCAGGTAGATCTCCTCGACGACGTCCTGGGAACACAGGTCGTTGTGTGCGGCGAAGGAGCCGACGGCGCTGTAGGTGAGGTCGAGGTCGTCGTGCGGACCGATGTGGGTGGCGACGGCGGCGGACCGTTCGGGCAGCCGTAGCTCTTTCACGGTGGCCGGTGCGCACGGTGGCAGCGGCATCTCGGCGGGCAGGTAGACGGTGGCGCGGCCGTGGCCTTCGGTGAAGAGTTCGTGCGCGTAGCGGCCACCCGGCGGGAGCACCGAGCGCCGGCCGGCTGCCGCGTCCAGGTCGCGCATCGCGGCCTCGTACCAGCTCAGGTCGTCGAGGGCCGCGTACCCGCCGGCCGGGGCGCGGGAGCCGCCCACGACATGCACCAGGATGTCCGGTACGCCGCCCCGCTCCGCCACGGCCGCGGCCGCCGACGCGGCCCCTCGGGCGTGCTCAGATCGGCCGATACGAAATGGGGATCGGCCGTCCCCGGCGCCGTACGGGCCAGGGTGACGACCCGCGCCCCGGCGTCCCGGAGCCGGTGTACCGTCGCCAGCCCCAGTCCCTTGCTGCCGCCCGCCACCACGGCAAGCCGTCCGTCGAGATCATTGCTGCTCATGACCGCGACCCTGGACCCTCCCCCGGGGAGAGACTCAAGCCCGCAGTTCCTGGGCGTCCTAGTCCGAAGGGCGCAGGTAACTGCGACCATTGACCTACGCTATTCGGTTGAACAGTGTGAAAAGCTGGCTAAGAATTTCATGAGACGTGGTCATACACCCCGTATGAACGACCCGTTAGATGATTTAGTCGCTGCCCTTTCTCGTGCCGCGCTGGCCGACGCATCCGAAGCCGCCGGGCAACCGGGTAATCCGGCGAGAACAACGCGAGGCGCATCGGAATCCCCGCCGAGACACATTCGGAAGGATCCCCCGCCCCACCGCGGGACGGGGGCGCCCTAATTGGCCGGCGGTGTTCCGGCCTCCAGTTCCCTCAGCCGCTGCAGCAGGGCGACCGCCCGCCGCACCCGGGGAAACGCAGCGAGACGAGCACGCAGCGTTTTCAGCGCCAGGACGGCCCAATGGGAGCGGAGCAGCGGGTAGTCGTCGGCGAACGCGGCCACGTGGGTGCACGCCTCCTCGACCCGGCCCAGTTCCAGCAGGATCTCGGCGAACCGCGCGTGGGTGAGGGCCCGCACCCGGCGTTCATGGGGCGCCCGCCGCTGCGCCGCATAGCTGAGGGCGGACAGCGCGGCCGAGGTTTCTCCCAGCATGTAAAGCGTCTGGCCCCGCTGATAGGCGAATCCTGCCTTCGGGTAGGAGGCGAACGGCCCTGAATTTCCCGAGGTCCGCTCCAGATTGCGTTCGGCGGCGGCCAGGTCTTTCAGGGCACCGCGGGAGTCCTGAGTGAGGGCGCGCGTATGGGCTCGCTGCGCGAAAAGAAAGGCTTGCAGATCCCCGTCGCAGGAGAGCCCGGCGGCGTCGACGGCGGCCTCCGCGAGTTCGGCCGCGTACCGTCGGGCCCCGAGCTGGGTGGCCTGGACGCTCATCGCCCGCAACGCGATGGCCCGGCCCCGGCGGTCTCCCGCTTCGGCCGCGATCTGCAGAGCCAGCAGATAGTAGCGCTGCGCGAGCCCGTGGTGTCCGGCGTCGACGGTCATGTTGCCCAGCACATGGGTGAGTTGGGCGAGCACCGTCATCATTTCCGTCCGCTGGTCGGACGGTGTAGCCGAGGTCAGCATCCGGCCCACGTCGTCGGCCACGTACGCGGCCGGCGCGGCGCGGGCGTGGCCGCCGCCGAACTGGGCGGCGCACGAGGCGAACGAGGCGACCATGGCACGCAGGAGTTCCACGTCGGCGGTGGTGGTCCACAGTCCTTGCCGGGGCACCGACAGGGTCGTCACCGTGCGTTGCCGCGGGACGGTCGGGGAACCGGCACCACGGCCGGTGTCCACCAGGAACTGCCGGTAGACGAGGGCCAGCAGCCGGGCCCTGCGGGTGGGATCGGCATCGATCCTGCCGAGGGCCACCAGCCGGTGCGCGGCGCTCTCCCGCGTCGACACCGTTGCGGCGTGAACGTCTTGTTCCTGTGGATCGGCCCCCGGGAGGAGACCCGTGTCGACCGCCCGGACCAGCCGTCCGACGCGGCGGGTCAGCGCCTCGGCGACCAGTTCGGGAACGGGGGCCTTCGGGCGGGATCCGGCAAGCCAATGGGCCACCGCGGTGCGGTCGTAGTGAATATCCAGGCCTTCGGCGCGGCCTACGCGATGGATGGCTCGTACCAGGTCGGCCGCACCCCAGTCGGCCTCGGCCAGCAGAGCCGCGAGCAGTGCGTTGCGCTGATGGCGACGGGCCACCAAAGCCTCCTTGTCCGTGGGGGGCGTCGCGTATCTGCTCTATCGGATGTCACATAGCATGCGGGACGGAATGTCCCGTCTGCCAGCCATCTTTGAGACATTCCCACCCAGATGTAAAGACCACCGACAGCGCTGCGGGACCGTGGCTCACACGAAGAGATCGCGGTTCACGGCCCGGTGCCTGCCGAGCCGGTGTCGTGCGGGTCGGCCAGGGGACATCGCTACGGCCGAAGACCCGCACCGCGCACACCGCGGCCGGCGTCCTCGGGTCCGGGAGTGGTGCCGCTGACGAACGCCCCGCCCGCGCCGTTGGCCAGGGGGCCTGCCCGGCCTCAAGAGCGACGCCGGCCGGCCTGATCACCCGCGGCACCGGCCCCGACGACGACCGCGCGGCTGCCGTCGCCCTCACCGACGGACGGCCCGGCCCTCTTCCAGCGGGTCCCGCCCGGCGACGTCCAGCCGCCCCGCCGCCTACTGTTCGGGCCCTGACCGACGACGGCCTGCGCCACCTCGGCGACATCGTGACCCGGGTACGCGACCACACGCGCACGCGGCCGCCCCGCGCACACGCTGCCGCAACACACGCCGCCGCGCCTCCCCCACCCCACCCCACCGCGGGCGCGGCCGGGGGCGGGGCCGCGGGCGGGGACCGTGGCGTCGGTGTCCGGGGCGTGGTCGTCGCACGATCCGGTGCCGACGGCTGCAGCGGCGGTCGGTGGTCGGTGGGGGCGGCCCGGCGGCGCCCGAGGTGTCAGTCCCCCGCCTGTGGGGCGCCGTCCTCGCCGGTGGCCCAGACGCCGCGCACATGTCCGATGTGTCTGCGCATCAGTTCCTCGGCCTCGTCCGCCCTGCGGGCGGTGACCAGGTCGAGCAGTTCGGCGTGCTCCTGCGCGGTGGCCAGAAGCCGACCGCGGTCGGCGAGTTTGGGCATGCCGTACAGGCGCGAGCGGATGCGCAGGTTGTGCACGGTGAGGACGAGGTTCTCGTTGCCCGCGTAGGCGAGCAGTTTGAGATGGAACTGGAGGTCGGCCACGTGGTGGGCGATGAAGTCCTTCTCCCGTGCGCTGCGGACCAGTTCCTCGGCCAGCGCGCGCAACTCGGCGATGCCGGCGGGGTCGTCGACGCCCTTGAGCGCGATGCGACGCACGGTGGGGACCTCGATCAGCTGCCGTAGCTCGTTGAGTTCGTCGAGTTCGCGCTCGGTCAGCTGGACCACGCGGAAGCCCTTGTTGGGGACGGCTTCCACCAGGCCCTCTTTGACCAGGTCCAGCATCGCCTCGCGGACGGGGGTGGCCGAGATCCCGAGCTGCGTTCCGAGCGCACGGGCCGAGTACACCGAACCGGGCCGCAGGTAGCCGGAGATGACGGCGGCGTGGAGCGTGCGGACCGTCGCGTCCCTGAGGGACTCGCGCGGGCGCAGCGCCGCGAACGGCTCACCCGCGTCGGTGGTTACAGACATATCGGAATGCTTCTCCTGGTCGTCGGCAAGTGCAATGCACGCGTCGGTCATAAGGTGACGCCCGTCGCGCATACGGTTCCCGGGGTGGCTGTCCGCCGCCCGCCGGACGTGGTCGGTGCCGGGTTCGGCTCCGTATCGGTCGAACGGTCACCCACGATGCATACCCCCCTCCCGCGCACGGGCCGGCAGTGACCGACAGTTTCCACGCCGACGGCACCACGGCACAGGCTGATCGTGAGCCATCCTGCATGAGCCCGGGCCGGCCCCGGGGCGGGAGCTGCGGAGCGCCGAGGCGGCAACGAGATTGTTACGTCGATGTCTCACCAACCCCGACCCTACCGGTCTAACGGGGCCGTTGCTATGTCACATGTCAAACCTCGGCTGTCCAGGAGCGGTCGGTGCGGATGCTCCACGAGGCGGGTGTGCCCCTGGGCTCGGGCGCCGACCTGATCGGGACCGAACAGCGCACCAGGGCGCGGCAGATCTGTCTGATGGCCCGGCTGATCGGGCTGCCCGCCGCCGTCGAGTCCTCGACCCGGCACAACGCCCGGTCGCCGGGCATCGCCGACCGGGCCGGCGCCATCGAGCCCGGCGAGGAGGCCTACCTCGTCGTCTACGAGGGCGACGCCGCCACCGATCCCGAGATCATCGGCACGGCACGTACGGCGTATGTGATCCAGGCCGGAAAGCTCCTCCGCCGCCCCTGACGCCGGCTGGGAGACTTCCCACCGTCCCTCACCTCCATCCCGCCCACCGCCGCCCGGACGCTCCGCGGCCCACCGGCGCCTCTCCTTCTAGGATCCGCCCCATGCGCGCCCTTCCCTACGTCGACTCCGCCCTGCTCACCGACCTGCTGTCGTGGCCCACGGCCATCGCGGCACTGGGCCGGGCACTGGCACCCGCCTACGCCGAGGGCGGCTTCACCGAGCGCTCCAACGTCCCGCTGGACAACGGCGAACTGCTGCTGATGCCGGCGGCGGGCAGCGAGACGGTGGGCGTGAAGATCGTCGGCGTGGCACCGCGCAATCCGGAACAGGGGCTGCCCCGGATCCAGGCCCTGTACACACTGTTCGACGCGCGCACCCTGGCGCCGCTCGCCGTGCTCGACGGCACGGCGCTCACCACCATTCGCACGGCCGGTCAATCCGCGTTCGTGGTACGGGAGTTGGCCCCGGAAAAGGCGCGCCGTCTGGTCGTCTTCGGGGCGGGCCCGCAGGCCGAGGCACACATCGAGGCGGTGCGCGCGGTGCGGACGATCGACACGGTGCGGATCGTGGGCCGCCGCCCGGAGCGGGTGGCGGCGCTGTGCGAACGGCTCGGAGGATCGGGCGTCGATGTGCGGGCCGGCGAGCGCACGGACGTCGCGTCCGCGGACATCGTCGTGTGTGCGACCACGTCGACGACGCCCGTCTTCGACGGCGGCGACCTCGCCGACCACGCGTTCGTCGTCGCCGTGGGCTCCCACACGCCGGACGCACGCGAACTCGACGGCAGCGTCTTCTCCCGTGCCTCCCTCGTCCTCGTAGAACACCGGCACACCGCGCTGCAGGAGGCGGGCGACATCATGCAGGCCGTCGAGGACGGCGCCCTGGCCCCCGCGCGTCTGAGGGACTTCGGCGATCTCGCCGGGCTGCGCGGGGACGAGGGGATCTCCGTCTACAAGAGCGTCGGCATGGGCTGGCAGGATCTCGCCATCGCCCAGGCGGTATGGGAGTCCCTGCCGACCCGCACCAGCAAAGCGCCGACCACCGTCCCACCGGCCGAACTCCCCTGACGGACAAGCTGACATGGGATATCCGGACCGGCGTCAGGCTCGTCGGCGCCGGCGGCGTCCTCGCCCAGCGGGCCGCCGAGGTGGCGTGCACGTTCCGCGAGGAGAAGGGCGAGGCCATGTCCTGGTCGCGGGCGCAGGTCACGTCCTCGGCGGCAGGCGGCCCGTCGCCAGGTAGGCATTGACGCTGGCGCGGGGGTCGTCCTTTGCGGAAACGTCGCTCATGCCAGCGGTTCGTGGTTCGCCCAGGCGACCTTGTACGGGTGCCGCGACTGCCAGTGGTCGATGACCTCGTGCAGGCCGGGCGCGGTGAACGCCTTCGCCAACGCGTCCAGGTCGGTCAGGGCGAACTGCACGATCGCGGTCGCGATCAGCGCCGGGATGGCCTCCTCACCGGGGATGGGGAGATGGCGCCGGGCTACCACCGACTGCACGAGACCGGTGTCAAGCATGACCCGTTCGATGTCTGCGAGGTATTGGTCGAGTTCGGCGGCGGGCAGCGGCTGTTCGAAGGAAACAATCATCGTGTGGCTGATCATGCGCCAATTCTTGATGGCGTGCGCCCTCGGTGTCCAAGACCCGCTCGCTCTTCAGCGATAACCTACAGGCATGATCGAACTGGAGACCCGCGAGCTTGAGTACTTCATCGCAGTCGCCGACGAGCTGCACTTCGGCCGGGCCGCCGTCCGGCTCTCGATCGCCCAGCCGGCCCTGTCGAAGGCGATCCGGCGGATCGAGACCAGGCTCGGCGTACAGCTGCTCATCCGCTCCAGCCGGCATGTCGGGCTGACCCCGGCCGGGGAGGCACTGCAGGAACACGGACGGCATGCGCTCAACGCGGTCAGCGCCGCCGTCCGAAGCGCCCGGCGCGCCGGCGACCCGCAGGCCCATCTGCGGCTCGTGCTGAAGCCCGGCGGCGACGCCGGGCTGCTGTCCGGGATCCTCGCCGAGTACGCCCATCAGCCCGACGCCCGCCGAGTGGACATCCTGTTCAGCGGCCCCGCCGACCGCTCCGACTTCCTGCGCGACGGCCGCGCCGACGTCGGCCTGCTCTACGCGCCGTTCGACGACCTCGACGGCCTGGCCCACGAGACCCTGCACACCGAGGACCGTGTGGTCATCGTCCCGTCCGGGCACCGGCTTGCCGGGCACACCTCGGTGCGCATGTCCGACCTTGAGGGGGAGACACTGCCGTGCTGGAAAGGGGCCCCCGGGGGAGACGGCACCGGCCCCGAGGTCGCCGATGTGGTCCAGATGCTCCACATGATCGCGGTGAGCCGGATGATCGCGGTGCTGCCCCGCTCACTGGTCGAAGCGGTCCCGGCCGGCCTGGTCCGTGTCCCGGTGACCGACGCACCGCCCAGCCGCCTCGTGCTCGCCTGGAACGAGCAGGACCGGCGGCCGCTGGTCATGTCGTTCGTGACCGCCGCACTCACCCGACAGCCGATCCGTGGAACGAGTCCTTGACCGTGTCGTGGCTCCCAGTCTCCCCGAACCGGGTGATCAGGAGGCCGGGCCGTCCGAGCGGAGCACGGCGGCGGTCCCTGTTCGTGTCAGGCGGCGCGCGGCCAGCCGCGGAGCAGTTCTGCGATGCGCGCCGCGGTGCAGGAGCGGTCGCGCAGCAGGTCGCGCAGGGCGACGGCGTCCTGGTAGCCGGGCTTGACCGGGATGCCGGACGCCTCCAGGTACATCACACCCGTGGCCGCGGCGACGGCCAGGTTGGACCGCTCCAGCCAGCGGCACCGGCCGAGCACATGGACCAGGGCGGCGGCACGGGCGTAGGGGCCGTCGTAAACGGGCTGCTCAAGCAGCTCGGCCCGATGGCATGCCACCGCGGCGACCGGAATGCCGTAGTCCTCGGGCGCGGGGTCCGCCGCGCCCGCGAGTTCGGCGACCTGCAGGATCCAGGGGACGTCGATGTGCAGATCCATTACGCGGCGTGGGCCCCCCTGGGCTTGGCCTGGCGGTCCGCTTCCTCGGCCTCGTCGAAGACGCTCTGGTACTCGTCGAGGAAGGTGCGGGCGGCGTCCAGGCCCCGCTTGCGCAGCCCGGCGACGTCCTCGCGGACCAGCTCGGCGATGTAGTCGCCGATGCTCAGACCGCGTTCCTTCGCCCGGATCGCGGCGAGTTCCTTGACCGAATCGTCGACGCGGGCACCCCACTGAGTCTTCGACATGGCGACATGGTAGCAAGTGTTACCAGACGGCCGGAAGCCCGTTCACCCGCCCCCGGCCGGCAGCCCTTGGGCCGACCGGCAGCCTTGGGCCAAACGGCAGCCCTTGGGCCGACCGGCGGCCCGCACGGAAGAGCGGGATCAACGGCCTCCGGTCGGCCACCGGGAGACGAGGATCACCGCACGCCCGAGACCACCGGTCCCTGGTCGTTCGGGGTGGTGTCCAGGACGGGATCGGTGACGAGGCAGAAGGCGCCGATCACCGCGGAGGCACCGGCCACGGACAGCAGCACGGCCCGCAACCGGACGCGTCGGGCCGGGGCCTCGACGAAACGGTAGGACAGGGCGGCGGCGGCGAGGGATGCGGCGCACACCACCACTTGCTGCGTCGACAACTGCCAGTCGGGGTAGGTCCGGTGGACGTAGATCCACACCGGCCAGTGCCAGAGGTACAGGCCGTAACTGATGGACCCGACGGCCACCACCGGGCGGGCGGTCATGCACCCGAGGACCAGTCGGGCCAGCGGGTGGGGACGGGTGTCCCGAGGAGCGCGTTCGAGGAGGGTCAGGGCGCCGATGAGCACGGCGGCGGACAGGCCGGCCAGCGGAAGCTGCCAGTCGTACAAGGACGATGAGTCGATGGCCGCATGGCTCCACAGCGCCGCCAGCACGCCACCGGACAGCAGCGCGAGCACAGGCAGCACCCACCGGCTCCTGGACGCCTGCTGCACGCGGGAGCCGAAGACGGCGGTTACGCAGGCGCACAGAGCCCCGAGGCAGAGAGCGCCCGCTCGGGTGTCCGTTCCCAGATAGGCGCGGTCGGGAAGCGACGGCATGTAGTGGAAGGCGGCCAGGGCGTAGGAGACGACCGCGCCCGTCCCGGCGACGACGGCAAGTGTGCGCAGGCGCGCGCTCCGTCCGATGAGGAGCACCACGAGGAACGGCCACACCAGGTAGAACTGTTCTTCCACCGCGAGTGACCAGAGGTGGTTCAGCGGCGCGCTGTCGGGCTGGACGGACCAGTAGTCCACGTCCGCGTAGATGGTGTACCAGTTGCCGCAGAAGAAGAGGGCCGCCAGCGACTGCGCGTTGACGGTGGACCGCATGGACGTCAGGTCCGCGGTCCACACCCACAGCTGGACGGCGAGGATCACACACAGAAGCGCGGGCAGCAGGCGCCGGACGCGGTGGGCGTAGAACTCCCCCATCGCGAACGTGCCCGCCTTCTTCTGCCGCAGCAGCAGCCGGGTGATGACGAATCCGGAGATGACGAAGAAGAGGTCGACACCGAGGAATCCGCCGCTCGGCCCCGCTTCCACGTGGTATCCGATGACGGCCGCCACCGCGACGGCCCGCAGGCCGTCCACGGAACGGATCCGGTGTGCCGCGCCGCCGCCGCGGGTGACCACCGCCGGAACAAGGGCGGTCATGACCTGGTGCCCGCGGAGCCACCGGCGAACATCATGTTGAGAATCCAGGTGGCGAGCCGATCACGGCTCCAGTCGGCCGGATGGCCGGTGTCGTCGTACAGCTTGCGGCCGGCCACGGTCGACGGGCATCCGCTGTCATTGCACAACTGAGCCGTCAGGTCCAGCAGATGGACACCCCTGTCCTTGTACCTCTCTGCCACCTCCCGAACAGCCTCGTTCATCTTGAGAGAGGTGCTCTTCCAACCGCCCGTCTCGATCCGTGCGTTCGTCAGATACACGGGGGTCCCGTTCTGGGTGAGGATATCGATGGCACGCGCCATGTTCTTGAAAAATCGTTCACGAAAGGCAGCGTATTCGATGGTGAGTTCAACCTCGGACCGATCGAAGGACTGCGGCGTCAGGTCCCAGTTCGCGGTGCGCAGCAGAACGGCATCCGGCTTGTACTGCTTCATATACTGCGGCCATTCCTGTGGCCACTTCAGGCAGATGGACTGCGACTTCTTCCCGCCTTGCACCGTGTCGGGCATCATAATTCCGCAGCCACCCAGCCCGGCATTGACGATCACATTTCCGTCCGAGGCGACCTTGGCCATCCCATCCCCGAAATACCGGGCCCAGGAGTCACCGACGACGAGCACGCTCCTGCCCTTGACCGCCGGGGACAACTCGGCGTCACCCACGGGCGGGGGTGCCGAGCCCAGCGAACTGCTGGGAGAAGCCGTCACCGAAGGGGAGGGCAGCGGGGCTGCCGCGGGATCTTGCTGGTCGGAGCCGGATTCCAGCACGCCGCACCCGGCCACCGCCAGGAGCAGAGCAGGAACGGTCAGAGCCGCCCAACGGCGCGATGATCGTGTGGACATGGGACTCCTTCGCCTTCTTCTGTAGGTCGGGCCGATGCGGGACGGGCCGCACCCGCTCCGCGCGGGATCCGGCGCGCACCGCGACCGCTGCCGCACGGCACCCGGCACCCGGCACCCGGCACCCGGCACCCGGGCGGGCCTATCCGCCGAGCGATGACGCCGGGTCGCCGGCGGGCAGCACATAGCCGACGGCGGAGGCGCGGTGGTCGATGAACGTGTTCATCGCGTCGGAGAGATCGAGGCGTTCCTGCACCCGGGCGAAGAGCGCGGGATCACGCATGTACGCGAGGAAGAGCAGACCGCGGTCGTCGGCGCCGTTGTCGTACGAGTAGCCGCGGCGCAGCATGCGGGCTCCGCCGTCGAGCCGGGAATGCGCGAGGCGCACATGGGCGTCGACGGGGATGACGTAACGGCCCTGCGCCGTCTTGGCGTAGAGGTCCGCCGGATCGTGCTCGCGCCGTGCACCGAGCGGCGCTCCGCTGGCGCGGTGGCGTCCGATGACCTCTTCCTGACCGCCGCGCGGCAGCGCTTCGAAGGCGGAGACGTCCATGTGGATGCGCCGGTAGACCAGATACGTGCTGCCGTCGTCGTCCCAGACCCACTGTTCCGTCTCGGCCGTGGACGGGTTTTCCGTACCGTCCTTGAAGCCGAAGAGGTTGCGGGGTGTCTCGCCCCGGGCGTGATCGGGTAAGAACCCCCGCTCGTGCCAGCGGGGCACCAGCATCCGGGCGGCCGTCGTGGTGAGCCGGCGGGACAACGCGCGCAGCGCTTCGGCATCGTCACCGCACAGTTGCACCAGAACGTCGCCGCCGCCGCGGCCGGGGTCGAGCCGGTCGCGCGGAAAGGCGGGGATGTCACGTAGCCGGGCGGGCGCCGCGAGACCGAGCTTGCGGTAGAGGGCGGGGCCGAGCGCCACGGTCCGGGTGGTGCCGTCGGGCAGCGGAAGCGCCGTCCAGCGGTCCAGGAGCCTGCGCAGGGCGGCGGTGCCGTCCGGGCCCCGCAGGTCGGACACCAGATCATGGGCGGCGACGACGGCATACCGGGGCTGGGGGTCGCTGACACCGCGCTGCCGGGACCGCGTCGCGCGGGTACCGGAGGTCGTTCTGGAAGCGTGGTCCTCGGTGCTCTCCGCTGCCGGTCGGCGTGTTTCCGTCGCACAGCCGGCGGTGAGGAAGGCGACGGCCGTGGTGGTGGCCAGGACGGAGCGGCGGGTCGGCGGACGAGGATCGGACGGCGTGCTGATCACCGGTGCTCCAGGGTTGTCACACGAAACATGCGGGAGTGCCGACAGCGCGCTGTCTCCTGGGCGGATGAGGGCAGAGAGAGGCGATGATCGGCTGCTGCGGCGTGCCTGACGCTACACCTGGGCCTCATGCGATTCTTCGTCACGAAACGCCGTGTCCCGGTTGCGGGCAGGACCTCGCCGGGCCGGACGGCCGTGTTCCTCGCCCTGCTGATCGCCCTGCTGGGGCAGACGGCATGCGGTCAACCCGCATCGGACAGCCGGCCGGCGAGCGGCGGTCCGTCGGCGGTCTTACGGGTTCCGGGCCAGTTCTCGTCCATCCAGAAGGCAGTGGATTCCGCCCGATCGGGTGACATGGTGCTGGTCTCTCCGGGTGTTTACCGCGAGAGCGTCACCATCCGCACACCTCGGATCGTGCTGCGGGGCACCGACCGCTCCACGGTGGTGGTGGACGGCGAGTTCAAACGCACCAACGGCATCACGGTCACCGGTGCGGCGTCGGTCGTGGAGAACCTGACCGTACGCAACAACCTCGCCAACGGACTGCTGTTCACCGGCGTCACCGACAAGGCACTACAGGGATCGGGGGCCGGCGGCGCCGGATACGACCCCCTGGACACCGTCAAGTTCCCGCCGCTGCGCGGGTTCCGGGCCTCGTATGTGACGGCGCACAACAACGCCCTCTACGGCATCTACGCCTTTGACGCCCGTGACGGTGTGATCGAGCACTCCTACGGTTCCGGGCAGTCGGACTCGGGCATCTACGTCGGCCAGTGCAAGCCGTGCAACACGGTCGTGCGCAACAACCTGACCGAGCACAACGCGGTGGGCATCGAAGTCACCAACGCGTCGAAGGACCTGTACTTCCTCGGCAACACCGTCCGCCGCAACCGAGTGGGCATCACGGTGCTCTCGAACAACCTGGAGGCGCTGGGGCCCCAGCAGGATGCCGTGTTCGCGGGGAACACGATCAGCGACAACAACGACGACCGCAGCCCGGAACAGGCCGACGGCGGCTTCGGCATCGGGGTCGGCATCGGCGGCGGGACGCAGAACCGCTTCGAACGCAACCGGGTCGAGGGCAATCGCGGCGGCGCCTTCATCCTGCGGGACGAGCAGGGGTATCCGGTCCGCGGCAATCGGATCGAGGGCAACGCCGTGGGCGAGGAACAGGTGGGCCTCGTCGTGCTGACGGCACGCAGCGGGGGCAACTGCTACGCCGACAACGGCCGCGCCCCCACCAGTCCGCAGCCGCTGCCCCGCTCCCTGGCCGTCTGTCCGGGCAAGGACGGCGCGCTGGCCGGGGCCGGCCGGCCGCAGACACTTGAGTCGGTTCCGGCCGGGGTGTCCTTCCGTGACGTCCCACCGCCGCCGGCCCAGCCCGGCATGCCGGACGCGACCGGTGCGCCCGCCCGTCCCGCGCTGCGGCTGCCGGGCAAGGTCGACCCCGCGGCCTACCGTCTGCCGGAATCGCACCACTGACCCTGCCCGAACAGGATCCCTGGAAAGGGTCCGGTCCCCTGGGCCCGGGCAGGGGACCGGCCCCTTCCCGGACCCTTTCCCAGGGCGCTCCCCGGACCCCTTCCCGGGACAACTTCTTACGCCCCTGCGGAGCCCGGTCCGCCCGGATCTCGAAGTCCAACGCACCCCTTGAACCGGGGTGTTGCAACGACCACTAGAGCCCAAGCACTCCCCGGACCCCTCCCCGGGCCCCTCCCCGGGGCACTTCCCGGGTCACTTGCCGCGGGGCGATTCCCCCCAGGGCTCCGCGGGCACCTTCACCCGGGCCTCGTGACCGGTGAAGTCCACCGTGACGGGCCGCTCGACGCCGCCGCTCCTGATCTCCAGGCGGCCCAGTTCCCCGTGCTCGTCGATCCAGTACGTCAGCGGGGACGTCCCGGTGGGCCGGGGGCTCGGTGTGGCCGGGCCGCCGGAACGGGACCCGGCCGCACCGCGGTCCTGCGGTTTCGGCCGCGGCCCGGAGATACGTGTGTACGTCTTCCCGCGCAGCGTGCTCTCCCCCAGGTGCCGGGGCCCGGACTGGGCCAGCAACTGGGCGTTGTCCGGCCGGTCAGCGCCCAGGGCCATCGCCACCCGCAGCGCGACGTCCAGGGGGTATCCGGCGTAGGCACGGGGTGACCAGCTCCCGTGGGGTACCTTGGCGGCGGCCCGCGTGATCTGCGCCATCTTCGACGAGGGCGACGTTCCCTTCGCGTCCGTGGCCACGGCCAGACCGCTGTTGTCCCAGGCGATCAGCCCCTTCTGCTGTTTCGGCCCGGGCTCTCCGGCGGCGTACGTCCCCACGGCGCGGTGCGTGCGGTAGTCGATCAGGCCGCGTACCTCGTAGGAGTCCCCGCCGTCGTCGATCTTCACGGTGACTCGGTGCGGACCGTTCTCATAGGCGTGGAACCGCGACATGGCCAGCCTCTCGGCCTCCTCCGATGTGATCGCCCGCGGCCCGTCTCCCGCGCCGCCGTGGCCGTCGGCCCATGCCAGGGCGCAGCAGGACAGTCCGACGGCGAACGCGACGGCCAGGACGCGCGCGCGTGGCCGGCGCAGCAGCCGCCGTAACGCGGGACGGGCACCGAACGGATTACGCATGAGTCACCTCTCGCAGAATGACGGGCAGAAAGAGCCGCCGAATCCGATGCGGCCGTGAGCTGTCTATCGCAGATGCGCCGTCTCTCATCAGCAACACCGCGCCGGTGGAGCGGCGGGTTTGCCATCGAGACCGGGGTCCGGCGTGGCGGGCTGTGTTCCGAGACCGCCGTGCGCTGCGCCGATGCTGACGGGAAATGTGGGAATCCCCCACTCGTGGCGCATCCCCCTTACACCGTCTCAGTGTTTTTTGGGCGTTGCATTGACGCACGTTTCTTCATCTGTCTGAAGACTTATCGGGAAATGTTCTCAGCCAACAGAGAGGGCTGGTCAATGGAGTTACAGCAACGTCGGCGGTGGGCCGGCGGAATGTCCTTGGCATTGGCTTCGGCGTTATCCGCATCGCTCGCGGTCACCGGGGTCGTCGCCACGGTGTCCCCGGCGGCGGCCGACTCCGGCGACGGCGACGCGACGATCCGTGTCGTGCGTGAGGTGAACGCGAACGGCAAGTGGGATCAGGCGCTTGAGCCGGGTATGGCCGGTGTCACGGTGGTGCTGACCGATGACGCGGGGCGGTCGGTCACCGGGACCACGCAGGCGGACGGCACGGTGAAGCTGACGCCGGGCAACAGCCTGGGCGGCGGCAAGTACCGCATCGAGGTGAAGAACCCCGACCAGGGTGTGCTGTTCCCCGGGTTCGCCTCGGCGCGGCCCAATCTGATCGATCCGACGGTGCTGTCGTCGAACGTGGAGTTCGTGGACCTGTCCGGCGGCAAGAACGTGGAGGTCACGACCTCGTTCTGGTCCCCGGAGGACTACTGCCAGAAGAACGCCACGCTGGTCACGGCCTGCCAGAACCCGACCATCCCGCCGGCGAATCCGGCGCCGGACAGCAACCGTACGCTGACGTCCTTCCCGTACAACGCGCGTGGCGACGCCATGGAGAATCCCGGTCTTGTCACGGACCTGGCGAACAACGGGCAGACGGGCACGGTCTGGGGCGTCGGCTACAACCGGGTGACCAAGCAGCTCTTCTCCGCCGCGTATGCGAAGCGGGGCACCAAGTACGGTCCCCACGGTGCGGGTGCGATCTACCGGACCGACCCGGCCACCAAGCAGACCTCGCTGTTCACCAAGGTCCCCAACCCCGGCACCACCCAGCACCAGCCGAACGTCAACATGGACCTGGCGTTCGGTTCCCGTGTGGGCAAGGAATCGCTGGGCGACCTGGACGTCAGCCCGGACGGCAAGGACCTGTACGTCGTCAACATGAACGACCGCAGGCTCTACCGCTACGACGCCACACAGCCCACCGCCGCCAAGGAGAAGGCGTCCTACCCCATCAAGGACCCGGGCTGTGCCGCGCCCGGCGACTGGCGCCCCTACGGCCTGGGCATCAACGAGGGCAAGGTCTACGTCGGCGGCGTCTGCTCCGCGCAGTCCACCGGCAGCAAGGCCGACATGCGGGCCGTCGTGCAGGTCTTCAACCCGGTCACGGGCCAGTTCACCGGCACGGTCATGGACCAGCCCCTGAACTTCCCGCGCGGTGGTCTCACCGGTGCCGGCTTGCCTGATGACGTGTGCAACGGCGAGGGCTGGTACCCGTGGACCGATGTCCGGCCCAGGACCCAGGACGGCAAGACCTGCGGCCACGCCTACATCCAGAACCCCGAGCCGGAGCTCTCCGACATCAACTTCGAGAGCAACGGTGACATGGTCGTCGGCTTCGCCGACCGCTTCTCCGACCGAGCCGGCTGGGCACTGCCCGCCTTCCCCGGCACCGGCTGGACGGCCACGACCGCGTTCCAGGGTGGTGACATCAACCGGGCGTGCCGTGGCGGGAACCACATGTTCGTCCTGGACGGCAACGGCGGCTGCAAGAACAACGCCACCCCCGAGAACTCCGGACAGGATGCGAAGGTCAAGGAGTTCTACCCCGGCGACAGCATGGGCAGCCACCACGAGATCAGTTCGGGTGGTGTGGCCCTCTCCAAGGTGGAGACCACCGTCCCCTTCACCGCGATGGACCCCATCCCCAGGACGGGTAGCGGCGTGCGGTGGGCCGACCGCTTCTCCGGCACTGCCGCCCCCACCGACGGCCTTTTCCTGAACGACGCCTTCGGCAAGTCCCGGGGTATCGCGGACCTTGAGGTGCTGTGCGACGAGGCACCGCTCCAGATCGGCAACCGGGTCTGGAAGGACACCGACCAGGACGGCATCCAGGACCCCGGTGAGGAACCGGTGGTGGGTGCCACGGTGAACCTGTACGACGCGGCCGGCAAGAAGATCGGTACGGCGGTCACCAACGAGCGGGGCGAGTACTACTTCGACTCCACCGTGACCAAGAACGTCAAGCCGGAGGACTTCCCGTACGGCAAGACGTACACGATCAAGATGGACAACCCGGGCGACTACCAGGCCGGTGGCGTCCTGGACGGCTGGAAGCCCACCCGGCCCAACCAGGGCGACAACAACCAGATCGACTCCAGCGGTGAGACGTCAGGCAACCCCTTCCCGGCCGTCGAGGTCACCCCGAAGGGCGCAGGACAGAACGACCACGGCGCCGACTTCGGCTTCACCAACCCGCAGGCGGACCTGTCCGTGATCAAGGTCGGTCCGGCCAAGGTCAACCCGGGCGAGGAGATCGAGTACCAGATCATCGTCACCAACAACGGGCCGAACACCGCCACGCGCTGGACCATCACCGACCCGCTGCCCGAGGGGATCACCAACGCCCGCACCTCCAACGCGGACTGCGGTATCGCCGCCGGCAAACTGACCTGCTCCGGCGGGCCGCTGGCGGTCGGTGAGAGCCACACCATCACCGTCCGCGCCGACGCGCCCTACCCCGCGCAGACGGTCGTGCTGAAAAACTGCGTCAACGTCAAGGGTACGGAGCCCGACCCCAACCCCGACAACAATGACTCCTGCTGGCCGACCGAGGTCCCCGAGATCCCGGTCATCAACCCGGCCATCGGTGGCGCAGCCGCCGCGGCAGCCCTCGGCGGCTTCCTCCTGATCCGCCGCCGCCGGGCCGAGGCGACGCCGCTGTAACAACGGCCCGACCACGGCCTCCGAGGGAGAAGGGCGCCCGGGCACCGCAGCGAAGCCGCACGGCTTCAACGCGGCGCCCGGGGGGCCCGCACCCGCACTGCCGGGACGTGGAGGGGACGCCCCGGGCCTTCGTGCTCCTGCCGGGCACGAGCCAGGCACCCCGGGCCGAGGTCGTCGTGACGGTCATTCTGCTGGGCCCGCGCGGACATCGCGCGGGCCCAGTCGTCGGTGCGGCCGGCCTGCGGGCCGTCCGTATCCGGCGCGGAGGTGCCACGACGGCGGCGCCCGCGACCGTCACCGACAGCCGCGGAAGATCGTTCTCAGCCCGGGTTCGCAAGCCCCCCGGCCCGTCCGGGCCGAACAGCGGCACCACAACAGGAAGAACAGATGCCCCGCTTCAGCGTCATCGTCCCCGTCTTCAAGGTCCAGGGCTATCTGCGCGAGTGCCTCGACTCGCTGCTCGGGCAGTCGTACACCGACTTCGAGGTGATCGCCGTGGACGACTGCTCGCCGGACGGCTGCGGCGCGATCCTCGACGAGTACGCGGCCCGCGACCCGCGCGTGACCGTGCTGCACCTGCCCGAGAACGTCGGCCTCGGC